>NZ_JAIGQA010000229.1:0-11608 GCF_019733245.1 Streptomyces sp. WAC04114 | reverse complement strand
GTGTACGGGGAGCCCTTGGGGCGGTGCGGGAGGGGGAGTTCGGTGACGAGCAGGCCGTTGCCGGGGGAGGGCTCGGGGGTGCCGTGCGCCACCCGCGCGGGTGGCGCCCAGCCGGCCCGGGTGTCCGGAACCTCCTGCCGGGGCTCGGCGGCGCGCGTCGGGGCCGCCGCGGCGGCGTTGTCCCGGCCGCCGTACAGCTCGGCGGCCGTGGCCAGCACCCGCAGGCACGCCGGGCCGTCCAGGGCGGTGTGGTTGATGGTGAGCAGCAGGACCGAGTCCACCACCTCCAGCCGGACCGGCGGGGACATCGACAGCGGCGGGGCGTCCGTGAGGGCCCGGGTCCGGGCGTCGTGCAGGGCGCGTGGGCCCGGCGGGGCGAAGGTCACCACCTCCACGTCGGGCTCCGGCGTCAGCTCCCACTCGTAACTCCGCCGGTACCAGGGCCCCCGCGCCTCCCGCATCAGGACCCGCGGATGCCGGTGCAGGGCCTCCAGGAACGCCTTGCGCAGCCGCGCGTGATCGAGGGGGCCCGGCAGATGGACCTCGATGTGGACCGTCTCCGGTTCCGCCTCCTGGAGGCAGTGCCGGGACACCTCGTCCACCACCGGGAACGGGATGCGTACCGGTGCCGTCATACGGGCTTGCCCTCCCCGGTCTCCGTCCTCGGAAGCTGCCGCGTCGGCGCCTGCGACGGCCGCGGCCCCTCCCGCAGGCTCACCAGCCCCGCGAACAGGCCGATCAGCGCCAGCAGTTGGGCCAGGTGCCCGAACGCGCCCTCGCCCGCGCCCACCGGCTCCCCGGCCCCGAACGCCGCGACGATCCCGGCGCCGGCCAGGGCGGCGAAGGCGATCGGCACCAGCAGGGCGTGCCGCCGCGCGGCGAGCAGCGCGAGCGCCGGGACCAGCAGCGCGAACCAGCCCGCGATCACCACTCCGACCAGCGTCAGCGCCACCGTGCCCAGCCACAGCCCGGGCAGCGGCGGAACCGGCTGCGGCGCGTCGGGGCTGGGGGCGCGGCGGCGCCACAGCGCCAGGCCCAGCAGGACCGCGATGCCGGCGCCGCTGCCGATCAGGGCGGCGTCGTACGTCGTGGCCGGCTCGTAGGTCAGCGTCACGCTGCCGCCCGCCCCTGCCGGGACCCGCCAGCCCTGCTGCCAGCCGTCCAGCCGCACCGGGGTCAGCTCCTGGCCGTCCAGGGTGGCCTTCCAGCCGTCGTTGAAGTTCTCGTACGTCGTCAGGTACGAGGCCGCGCCCGAGCCGACCGTCACGGCGCGCCGGTCGCCCAGCCAGTCCCGGATCCGCAGGTCGCGCCCGGCCGCGGCGGCCTCGGGCACGGTGCCGCGGGTCAGGGTCACGTCCGTCAGCGCCAGCGGGCCGGCGTCCCCGCCCTCCAGCCGGTGCTCGCCGGAGGAGAGCCGCACCTCGGTGTCGTCGCGGCCGTCCTGGCAGAGCGTCACCCGCACGCCCCGTCGCTCCACCAGGTCCCGCACGGTGCCCTTGGCGCTCGTCTGGTACAGCTCGCCGTCCAGCGCCACGTCCGGGCCCTTGCCGCACGGGAGGGAGAACGTCCGGGTGCCGTCCGGCTGCGGGGTGCGGTACTGGTCGAGGGACGGGAAGTACGCCTCGGTGAGGCCCACCGGGAGGCGCAGGTCCTCGTCGGCGACCGGGTTGTGCAGGGTCAGCGGGGCCGTCTCGGTGATCGTGATGTCGAGCCGGTCGGTGGTGATCGGCGGGAAGCGGACCCAGCCGTTCTCGTCGACGCCGGCGACGGCCGCGCCGTCCGGGGAGCTGATGTGCACCTCGGAGGCCCGGGCGGACAGGCCGCCGGCGGGGGCCAGGACCAGTTCGCCGACCGGCTGCTTGCCCTCCCAGCGCAGGTGGATCACCGGCCGGTCGCCCGCGACCCACGCCGTCGTCAGGTCGCCGTCGGTGAGGTTGCGTGCCGTCAGGCCCGCGCCGAGGCTCGCCGTGGAGTCGGCGGTGGCGACGATCCGGGCCTGCTGCTCGGGCGCCACCTCGTAGAGCAGCTCGTCGAATTCCCTGCCCGGCACGGGCACCGCGCTCGCCTTCACCTCGTACGTCCCGGCGGCCGGGGTCGTGAAGCGGCGGTGCAGTCCGGCCTCGGTGCCGGTCGCGGACAGACCCGTCGGGTCGGAGGCGCGGTGCAGGGAGACGACGGTCGCGGCCGACGTGGCGTCCTCGGCGTCCGCCGGGAGCCGCAGCAGGCGTGTCACCTGCACGTCCGGCAGGCCGATCTCGGAGAAGCCCGCGCCGGTCAGACCGGCCCGGCGCTCCACGGAGTCCACGATCGTCAGCTTCATCCAACCCGTCGCGCCCGCGGGGGCCTTGATCCGCTGGGTCATGCCGTTCGGCCGGAGGAAGCTGGTCCGCTCACCCTTCTCGGTCTCCACCCGGACCTTCGTCGCGGCGGCGCGCACGCTCTCCTGCGGCAGCGGCGTGACCTTGAACGAGGTCGGCATGTCGTAGGAGCCGGTGAAGCCGATGCGCAGCCACTGCCCGTCCGGTGTGTCCGGCGCGCCCTCCGCCCACGCGGTGTCCGGGTTGCCGTCGAAGGCGTTCACCGGGTCGTACTGCGGCAGGTGGAACAGCCAGTTGCCGTACGAGGACGCCGACACCGAACGGGCGCCGCGCAGTTCGGCCACCGTCTGGTGACCGGTGCCCTCGGTGGGCAGGATCTGGCGCGGCTTCTCACCCGGGTCCTGGAGCGCGTCCGGCGCGTTGGTCTCGTCACGCGTGTACGTGTACGACGTGCCAGCGTTGACCAGCCCGAACCGGGTGTCCGTCCGTCGCAGCCCGTCGCCCAGCACCTGGAGGGCAGGGGTGCCGAGCCCCGGGTGGTTGTCACCGGTCAGCACGGTCGCGCGCCCGCGCAGCCGCTCCGCCAGCGGCAGCAGCGCCTCCGGACCGCCGGACACCACGGCCGTGTCGGCGACCGGGGCGAGCCCGGCCTGCCCGGGCCGGACCACGTCCGCACCCGTGGGCCGGTAGATCTCCACGGCCCGCTGCCGCGGGTACAGCCCCTCCACCTGGAGCGGCGCGTCCTGCGCGATCCGGCCGCCGGTCATCACCGGCCCGAGGCCCGTCACCCGCTCGTACCCCGACTGCTCCAGGGTCCGCTTGACCGTCGCGGTGGGCACATGGCCGATCTGGTCGGGGTCGAGGTCGTTGCGGACGACGACGTAGTACAGCCCGGCCCGGCTCAAGTAGTCCGCGAGCCCGGGCACTTGGGAACCGGACAGCAGAGCCTGCTCGACGGCGTCCATCGCGCGCCGGTTGCCGGGGGTGCCGAACGGCACGTAGTCGCGCTGCGCCCACCGCGACTCGGCGAGCACGTCGAGCGGCTGGTCGATGGGGGAGCCCCAGGAGTAGACGCCGTGCGCGGTCGCCGGGACGACCAGGGCCCGCGAGTCGGGCGAGTACTTCTCCAGCCAGTCGGCCGTGGCCTGCCAGTAGGTGGGCAGCTTCTGGAACGAACCCGGGTTGAGGATCGAGCCGTTGAGGTACGGCCACAGCAGTCCGGGCAGGATCAGCACGGCCGCGATCAGCGGGGCGAAGCGCCGGCCGCGTACCCGCCGGGCGCCACGCGGCTCGGCGGCCACCCCCACCAGATGCGCCAGACCCAGGGCGAGCGCCAGTGCCACACCGGTCTGGAACTTGTAGATGTTCCGGAACGGCGACAGCCACCCGTCCAGCCAGCCCTGCACGGCCCCGTGGAACGGCGCCCCGAACGCCCCGCCGTACCCGGCGAGCAGTACCAGCGCCGCCACCAGCACCGTCAGTACCAGCCACCGCCGCTCGGGCATGTCCCGCCGGGCGAGTCCGGCGAGCCCGAGTCCGGCCGCGAGGGCCGAGCAGAGGATTACGACCACGGAGGAGGCCACGGCCCAGCCGGCCGGCAGCCACGCCTCACCGAGGTGCAGATAGGCGACCCAGTTCCCGGCGCCGCGCAGCGCCTCGGTCGCCGACATGGTGTCGGTGGTCGTCCGCGCCGTCTCTATATAGGGGAGGAAGTTCTCGCCGTAGATCCCGAGCAGCAGCAGCGGCACCCACCACCAGGCGGTCACCACGAGCACGGCCGGGGCCCACCAGGCGATCAGCTTGCGCTGCCGGGGGCCGGGCGGCCGGGACAGCAGATACAGCCCGGCGGGCAGCAGGGAGGCCAGGGTCGCCGAGGCGTTCACCCCGCCCATGAACGGCACGAGCAGCGCCGACCGCAGGGCCGCGACCCGGGCGGCGTACCGCTCGTCCGTCAGCGGCAGCAGCACCCACGGCAGGAAGGCGCCGGGCAGCGCCGCGGCCGACGTCGACCCGATGACGGTGGTGAACACCGGCCACAGCGCATACGCCACCGCGCCCAGCAGCCGGGACGCCCCGCTCCCCACCCGCAGCCGCTCCGCCAGCCGCAACGCCCCCCAGAAGGCGACGGACACGATCAGCGACAGCCACAGCCGCTCCGCCAGCCACACCGGCAGCCGTACGAGGTCGCACAGCCAGTAGAACGGCAGCATCGGCCACAGGTAGCCGACGTACTGGTCCTGGATCCCGCCGAACCCGGCCCGGTCGTGCCACAACTGGCCGAGATCGGCGAGGAACTGCCCCGGATCGACCGTGACACCGAGCTTGGTGTCGAAGGTCTGCCGCCCCGGCCGCACCGCGAGGAGCAGCACGAACACCACGGCCCAGAAGCCGAGCAGCCAGCGCCGCGACCGCGGGCCGTCGGGCGGGCCCGCGGTGGTCGCGGTGGTGGGGACGGCTGCCGGAGGAGGAGCCTGGACCGTGGTCGTCATGGGGGACACCGCCGCAAGATGAGGAGGAGGTTCCAGGTGGCGAACTCGCGGATGAGGGGCGCCTTGACGACGGTCTCCGCGAGGAAGGGCCAGTAGCGGGAGCGCGCCGAGACGACCGTGACGTCGTCCCGGGCGCGCACCTGCCGCAGGGTGGAGCCGATGTGCACCGCGAACAGGTTCTCGCCGAGCGTGTGCTTGGCGGGCTTGCCGGTGCGACGCAGGTAGCGGGCCCGGGCCCGCTCGGCGCCGAAGTAGTGCCAGGGGGCCCATTCGTGCCCGCCCCACGGCGACAGCCAGTTGGTGAACGACACGTAGATCAGCCCGCCGGGCCGGGTCACCCGGGCGAGCTCGCTGAGGAACGTCTCCGGATCGGCCACGTGCTCCAGCACGTTGGAGGAGAAGGTGACGTCCGCGACGCCGTCCCGCAGGGGCAGCAGATACCCGTCGGCGACAACGGCCGAGCCGGGGGGTTTCTCACCGAGTTCGGCCAGGTCGGGCTCGAAGAGGAACGCGTTCGCCCCGCGCCGCCGGAACTCCCCGGTGAAGTACCCGCCGCCTCCGCCGACGTCGAGCACGGTACGCCCGGCGACCGGCCCGTCGTAGGACTCGACCTGGTCGACGGCGTCGCGGGCGAGCAGTGAGTAGCAGGCTTCCGGGTCGTCCTGCTCGCGGAGAAAGGCGCGGAACAGGGCGAGGGAGCGCCGGAACGAGGGATCCTTCACCTCGGGGTGCGGGGCGTCGCCCGTCGAGGGGCGCACACGCGGCACGGCATCACCGGCACGGCGCTTGGGCGGAGTCACGCGCTCGGGAGGCGTCACGGGCTCGGGCGGTGTCACGGCCCCCAGCCCCTCACCGCCTCGGCGGCCACCACCCGGAACTGCCGCACCGTCCGGTCCCACCGGAACTGCGCAGCCCGCTCCCGCGCCGCCTTGCCCATCAACTCCCTGCGTCGCCCGGAGAGGGCCAGCGCGCACCATGCCGCGGCGAAGGAGGACTCGCCCTGCGCGAGGACCCCCGTCTCCCCGTCGACCACGGAGTCCTTGAGCCCCGGCACGTCGAAGGCGACGGCGGGCGTCTCGCGCGCCGCGGCCTCCGTCACCACCAGCCCCCACCCTTCCACCGCGGAGGGGTGCAGCAGCAGCCAGGCCGCGCACAGCAGCCGGTGCTTCTCTGCTTCGGGCACATATCCGGTGAACTCGACTCCGGGACCGGCCAGTTGCTCCAGACGGTCCCGCTCGGGCCCGTCCCCGACGATCACCAGCCGCCCGCCGGTCACCGGCCGTACCCGCTCCCACAGCCGCAGCAACAGATCGATCCGCTTGTACTCGACGAGCCGCCCGACCGCGACGAACAACGGCTCCGGTGAGCGCTCGGCCCTCGGCCCCGGCTCCTCGACACCGTTGTGCACGACGCGGATCCGGTCCCGCGCGACGCCGATCGCCCGCAGCGCGTGCGCGGTCGAGGAGGACACGGCTACGAGCAGACTCCGCTGCTGCGCCCCGGTCAGCGCCCAGTGTTCGAGTCTTCGGCCGATCCGCGCCGCCGGGGCCAGCGGCCCGCCGAAGCGCATCGGCCACAGGTCCGTGTGGACGTGGTTGACCAGCGTCAGCGTCGGCCCGCGGTGCCACAGCGGCGCCAGGTAGGGCATGCCGTTGCACACCTCGACCAGCAGGTCGCAGTCGCCGATCTGCCGGGTGAAGGCCGACCGGGCACGCAGATAGTGCCCGTAGGGGCCGCCGGCGGAGACGACCCGGTAGTCGCGGAAGGCAGCCGGTCCTCCGCACAGCAGGGTCACCTGGTGCCCCAGCCGGGTCAGTCCGTCGGCGAGCCTGTCGACCAGCAGCTCGGAGCCGCCGGCGGAGGGGTTGTCCAGATCACGATGGGCAAGGAAAACGATTCGGCGCGGATGTGGGGGGAGCGCCGAAAGGCGCTGCGACGCACTGGGGAGCGCGGCACGCAGCCGGGACGGTACGTGCTGGGGCATGGGTGCTCCAACTCGTGTTGGGGTGCGGAACTCAGCGTGGGGAAAACGTGGGGGTGTCGTCGTCACGGAGGGGTCGGCTCGTGGGGAGCCCGAGCCCTTCCTGGGAGGGGAGTGTGGACGGGAAGTGCTGGGGTGGGGTTGGACAGTTTTCGCCCGGACGTTCGCCACGGCTACTCACCGGCATGACAATTTCGGGCTTTGTTGGAGCTGACGTCACATCACTTCGTGAGAGTGGGCTGGGGCGTTCCGGATGTATCGGACGGAACGGGGTTCTCCGGCTCCTTCCGCCCGCGCGCCACGAGAACACCACCCAGCACCGCGAGCACGAAGCCGCCCACCGCCGCTCCGATCGGCAGTGTCGTGCCGACCATCCGCAGCTGCCCGCTGTCCCGCTTCGCCTGCCGCACGGCCTCCTTCTGGGTCGCGGTCGTGAACGAGACCTTCCGGCTGTCCAGCAGCACCGCCGCGTCCTTCTCGGCGCCCGGCGCCCGCAGGGTGCGCCGCGGTCCGGTCTGCGCGTAGATCACCCGGCCCGTCGCCTGGTCCACGACCAGCTCGAAGCCGTGGTTGGAGTACCACTCCTCGGCCAGCACCTGCGGCCGGTTCGGCTGGTCGACGAGGCTGCCGGGGACCATGCGCGTGCCGGTCCTCGTCGGCGGCACGGAGCCGGTGAACTTGTAGCCGGTGTGGCCCTGGACCTTCGCGGTGCCGCGGTAGCGCAGCACCACCGTGTCGCCGAGGGAGTTGTCCCACCACTGGTAGGAGCGTTTCTGCACGTCGAAGGGGAATTTCAGATACGCCTCGCCCTCGATGTACGGCTTCTCCCCGCAGCAGTGCACCGGCCGCGTGGTCTTCCGGTCCATCACCCAGCGGTGCGGCACGAAGTCCAGCGCGTCGTGCGGATCGGCGGCCGGCAGCGACTTGTCGGTGTCGACCGTGGTCGTCACGTCCCAGACGGCGTTGCCGCTGCGTTCGCTGTCCTCGACGTTGCCCCGCACCCGCTGGGTCACGGTGATCGTCCGGTCGTGAACCGTCTCGATCCGGTCAGTGTCGAAGACGCTGCCCCGGCCGGTGTAGACGGCGGTGGTGTCGATGTCGATCGGGTTCACCGCGGCACGCGGCTCCACGTACCAGGCGAGCAGGGGCGCCAGCACCAGCAGGAACGTGCCGAGACCCAGCAGGACCAGGGAAAAGGGAGAGGTTGTACGGCGCATCCGGGCACTCCAGTGGCTTGGGACGGCTCGACGTACGAGAGGGCCGACACGGCTCGGGAAACGGCGCGTGCGGTTGGGCCGGGAACCGTAGGCCGCTCTTGACGGGGTGTCAATGCTTGTCGAGACTGGGCGCGACAGGCAGGGACGGGAAGCCGGGGTGGGGAAACCTCCGGATGTTTCTCCGGACGAATCCGGACAGAGAGGCTGACCCTGCGATGTCCAGACTGTTCGCTGCCGCGCTGACCGTCGCGCTCGGCGCCGCCCTCGCCGTGGGCGCCGCGTTCGGCGTGGTCGCGCTGCTCGAAGCCACACCCGACCAGCCGAACACCCCCCTGATCACGTACGAGCGAGACGGTCAGGGGAGCTGACGGTGACGGCCGCCCGCACCGCAGCCGTCCCGACCCGCTCGGCCTGGCACGACGTACCGCGCTTCCAGGTGCGCCGGTTCGCCGCGATCGCCATGGCCGAGGCGCCCGGGCTCGCCGAGGAGATCCTCCGCGAGATCCAGCGCGAGTACCCGCATCTGCCCGTCGTCCTCGACGACTCCGGCGAGCCGATGGCCCTGGTCGGCATCCGCCGCGCCATCGAGGTGTTCGTGCAGCACCTGGAGCACTCGGAGGGACGCCCGACCGTCCCGCCCGGCGTCTTCCAGGACTTCGGCCGCAGCGAGGGCAGAGACGGCCGCTCCCTCGACTCCCTCCAGGCCATCTACCGCATGGGCGTACGCCTGGCCTGGCGCCGGTTCGCCGACATCGGCCAGCGCGTGGAGATCCCGCCCCCGGCGATGTACGAACTCGTCGACGCGGGCTACGAGTACCTGGACGGCCTGGTCGACCAGTCCGTACGCGGCTACGCCGAGGCGGCGGCCCGCCAGGCCGGTGAACGCCTGCGCCTGCAACGCCGGCTGATGGAGCTGCTCCTCGCCGAGCACCACCGCGGCGACCCCTCCGAGGCCCTGACCGAACGCGCCGCCCGCATCGGCTGGCCCTTACCGGCGAAGGTCGCGGTGGGCGTGCTGCTCCGCCCGGCCCGTGAGGCGATGGCCCCCGCGGTCGGCCAGGGCGTCCTGCTCGACATGGAGTACGAGCAGCCCCGCATGGTCGTGCCCGAGCCGGACGCGGCGGGCCGGCCCGAGCTCGTCTATCGGGCCCTGGCGGGCTGGTCCGGCGCGATCGGCCCACCCGTCCCGCTCACCGACGCCGCGAAGTCGCTGCGCTGGGCGGAGGCGGCGGTCCGCCTGATGGAACGCGGCCTGCTCCCCTCCGGCGAGGTCCTCTACTGCACCGAGCACACCGAGGCCCTGGTCCTCCTCCAGCCCGAGGAACTCATCGACGACCTGGCCCTGCGATGCCTGGCCCCCCTGACCCACTGCGGCCCCACCCACGGCCGCCGCCTCGCCGAAACGCTCCTGGCCTGGCTGGAGACCCGCGGTGGCGCCCCCGAGGTCGCCACCCGCCTCGGCGTCCACCCCCAGACCGTCCGCTACCGCCTGCGCCAGATCCGCGAACTGTGGGGCGACGAGATCGACGACCCCGACCGCCGCTTCGAACTGGAACTGGTGCTGCGGGCCCAGCGGTTGCGGGGTGAGCTGGGAATGACGCGGGAGCGGCGTGCCCGGTGACCGGAGCCGCCCTGCCGTCACACCAGGACCGACACATCGGCGTCGCCCTCCCCGGTCGGGCCGGACCAGCCCAGACTGACGATCGCGGAGCCGACGTTCTCGCTCAGGGCCGCTACCCATTGCCCGGGCATTCCTCTATGGCTAGCCTGTGTTCGTCATGCCGATCGCCTGTTGAAATCTCGAACACAGGCGCCTGAGACATTTAGGGAGGGTGCCGGTCGTGGGACGCCTCGTACCAGCTGTGACCCGGGCTCTCGACATTCTCGAGCTCTTTCTCGACGGGGACGGGACGCTCTCCGCCCCCGACATCGTGCGCCGGCTCCAGCTGCCGCGCACCACCGTGCACGAGCTGGTGACCACGCTCGCCGCCAGGAAGTACATCGTTCCGATCCCCGGCCAGCCCGGACGCTACCGGCTCGGCGTGCGCCCGTACCAGCTCGGTGCGCGCTACTCCGAGCAGCTCGACCTCGCGGCCGAGGGCCAGCAGGTCGCCCGGACCGTCGCCGAGACCTGCGACGAGACCGTGCACGTGGCGATCCTCGAGGACACGGACGTCATCTACATCGCCAAGGTCGACTCCACACACGCCGTGCGGATGGTGTCGGCGGCCGGCCGAAGGCTGCCCGCCCACTGCACGTCCGTCGGCAAGATGCTGCTGGCCTCCCTTCCGGAGCAGGAGCTCACCGCGCGCATCCCCGACGGCGCCGAGCTGGTCGCGATGACCCCCAACAGCATCACCGACCCGGGCGCCCTGCGCGAGGCCCTGGCCGAGATCCGTGAGCGGGGCCTCGCCGTGGAGAACCGCGAGTCCAACCCTGACGTGTCCTGCGTGGCCGCTCCGGTCCGCGACCGCACCGGGCAGGTCGTCGCCGCCCTGTCGATCTCCGTGCCCATGATCCGCTGGAGCGAGGAGCGCCGGGCCGAGCTGGAGCAGCTCGCCGCCAAGGGCGCCGCCGAGCTGTCCGAGCACCTCGGGCACCGGGGCGCGGCATGACGACGTCGTACGAGGTCGCGGTGCGTGCCGAGGCCGAGCTCGGCGAGGGTCCCACCTGGGACGCGGCGACCGGCCGGCTGTTGTGGATCGACATCCTCGGCTGCCGCCTGCACACCTACGACCCGGCCACCGGACGCCGCGCCGTGCGCCGCACGGAACAGCACATCGGCGCCGTCAAGCCCCGCGCCGGCGGCGGTCTGGTGCTGAACCTGCGCGACGGGATCGGCCTCCTCGACCCCGACGGCACGTTCCGCTGGCTCCACCACGAGCCGGTCCCCGGCCGCCGCGCCAACGACGCCGCCGTCGCACCCGACGGCGCGCTGTGGGCGGGCACGATGCGCTACGACGAGGCACCGGGGGGCGGGACGCTGTCCCGCGTCACCGCGGACGGCTCGGTCGACGTGGTGCTCGACGACGTGGCCGTCAGCAACGGCACGGGGTGGAGCCCCGACGGGCGCCTCATGTACTACGTCGACTCCCCGACCCGGCGGGTCGACGTCTTCGACCACGCGGACGGGCGGATCACCGGGCGGCGGACGCTCGCCGAGATCGAGGAGAGCGCGGGCTTCCCGGACGGGCTGACCGTGGACGCCGAGGGGTGCGTGTGGGTCGCCCTGTGGCAGGGGTCGGCGGTGCGGCGCTACACCCCCGACGGTGAGCTGGACCGGGTGATCGAGCTGCCGGTGCCGCTGGTCACGGCCTGCGCCTTCGGCGGGGCCGACCTGAGCGATCTGTACATCACCACGGCTCGCGTGGGCCTCACCGAGCCGCCCGCGCCGGCGGGCTCCCTGTTCGTGGTGCCGGGGGCGGGGAAGGGACTGGCCCACCCGCCGTTCGCGGGCTGACCCGGGGCAGAGCGGGGCAGGGCGGGGCGAGGGCGGCCAGGCCCCCCGGGGACGCCCGCAGGCGCGTACGCCGACGCAGCGCGGGTCCTGGACCGGACGCCCGCAGGTGCGTACGCCGACGCAGCGCGGACCCCGAACCGGGA
>NZ_JAIGQA010000228.1:0-11693 GCF_019733245.1 Streptomyces sp. WAC04114 | reverse complement strand
GGACGAGGGGGGTGGGGGGTGGGCACTGAGATGGTTCCTTCCCACGCATGTGACACACAGAAGTCCTGCCGCCGAAAAGGAGGCCCGGTAGGTGCGTACCTTTTATGGCGGGGCGCGGGAGGTGCGAATTCACCGACGGCGAATCGGACGTGGTCCACAAATCACGTGCGACACCCGGCCATTCCCCCCGCACGCGCGTTTCACTCTTGCACAACCCCCACACGGCCAACAAGGCGCCCGGACAACATCCCCGCCATTGACAGAAAGTCAGAAACGGGGAACGGATGTGCGTGGATCGCACCCGTTTTCGACATTTCCCTGCGGCCTGTGTGATCGGGCGCCGGGTCCGGTTCCTCAGATCTGCCAGGAGCGCAACCGGTCCGCGGCGCCGTAGACGTCGGTGGTGCCGGACAGCAGGTCGCGGGCGAGGTCGACGAGGGCGCCGTAGGGCGGGTCGATACCGACGCCGCTGACGAACATGTACGCCACGGCGGTCGCGCAGGCGAAGCGGGCGTTGGCCGAGGGCAGCGGCCGGAGCACGGTGATGGTGTGCAGCAGCGCGGCCGCTCGCCAGGCCGGGTCGGAGTTCACGCCGAGCCGCGGCGGGTCGACGCGGTGCCGGGCGACGGCGGCGACCAGCGCGGAGAAGTCGTTGACGGTGGGCTGGTCCGGCAGAACCTCCTCATGGCGCTGAAGCAGCCAGGGCACGTCGATATGGATCACGGGTGCCATGGGTCAGGCGGCCCGCCCTTCGCCCTTGGCGGGCGGTTCGTCGTCGGGGAACGCGGCGGCGAACTCGTCGGCGTGGGTGGCGAAGAAGCGGCGGAAGGCCTCCGCGCCCTCCTGCAGGGCCCGGTGGCGGGCTATGTCGGCCGCGGCCGCCTCGCGCACGAGGGCCTTCATGGACGTACCGCGCTCCTTGGCGATCTGCCGCAGGTCCTCAAGTTCGCGGTCGCTGAACTCCACGTTGAGAGCTGGCATGCCTTCACGGTACCGCTCGGGTACTGACTGGTAAATATCCCCAGGTCAGGGAGGATGCCCGAAGGTACCGGGGACGAGAGCCCGCTGAGACGTGGGTCACATCGAGCCGTGCGATGTCATACCTGGGCGCGCTGTCCGGCTCACAGGGGTGAGCGCATCCACGGGAGGCACACGCATGACCGAGATCTCCGAAACCGGCACCGGCACCCCGCTCGACGCGGCGACCGGCGTGTTCGTCGACCATCGCGAGCTGTTGTTCGGCGTGGTCTACAACATGCTCGGCAGCGTCACCGACACCGAGGACGTCCTGCAGGAGACATGGCTGTCCTGGACGGCACGCGGCGGGGGCGCCCCCCTGGCCGGCGTGGACAACCCGCGCGCCTACCTCGTCCGGGTGGCGGTCAACCACGCGCTGCGCCGCCGCGCCGTGATCAGCCGTCGGCGGGAGACGTACGTCGGCCCGTGGCTGCCCGAGCCCCTGGTCGGTGCGGACACCGGGACCGCCGAGGACCCGGCCCTGCGTGCGGAGTCGGTGTCGCTGGCGATGCTGGTGGTGCTGGAGTCGCTGACACCGCTGGAACGGGCCGTGTTCGTGCTGGGTGAGGTGTTCGGCTACCCGCACGCCGAGATCGCGGAGATCATCGACCGCTCCCCCGCCGCCGTGCGGCAGTTGGCGCACCGGGCCCGGGAGCACGTGCACGCGCGGCGGCCGCGGTACGAGGCACATCCGCGGGTGCGGCGGGAGGCGACCGAGCGGTTCGTGCGGGCGGCGCTCGGCGGGGACATCGCCGAGCTGATGGAGGTGCTGGCGCCGGATGTCACGGCGTGGACCGATGCGGGCGGCAAGCGCCGGCGGGCGAGCCTGCGCCCGGTGCACGGCCGGGACAAGGTGACCCGTCTGCTCACCGCCGGGCGCGGCGGCCCGGACCACCCGGTCTGGCGCTACCGGCGTGTCAACGGCGACGACGCGGCGGTGCTGTTCGACGGCGACGCCCCGTTCGCGGTCCTGGTCCTGGACCTGACCCCGGAGGGCGACCGGGTGCGCGGCATCTACGTGGTGGCCAACCCGGACAAGCTCGCCCATCTGCCGGCGGCGGGCGACGGGCGGGGCGCCGGTCAGGAGTGAGCGCGGCAGAACTCCCGGACGGTCCGGTTGAACGGCTCGGGTGCCTCGATGTTGCTGAGGTGCCCGATGCCGGGGAGCACGACCAGCGTGGCCTGCGGGATCGCCGCGAGGAACTGGTGGGCGACGGGATCCACGGGTGAGCGGGCGTCCAGCTCGCCCCACAACAGGAGCGTCGGCACCTCGATCTTCGGCAGCAGATCCCGCAGGTCGGCCTCGACCATGACGGTGAGCTCGGTCCGCATGCTCTGGGCGCGGGTGTCGGCCGACATCACGGACAGCAGGCGGACGGCTTCGGCGGGGGGCCGCCCGGCGAACAGTCCCGGCATGGTCGGTGCGAACGCCTCGGCCGGGACCGCGAGCATGCGCTCCGCCCCCTCGACCCGGGAACGCACCTCCGCCGCGGGCAGTGAGCCCTTCCACCCCGCGTAGGTGTCGACGAGGAGCAGGGTCCGCACCAGCTCGGCGTGGTGCCGGTAGAACTCCAGCACGACGGTCCCGCCCCAGGACGCGCCGAGGACATGCGCCGGTCCCAGATCCACGTCCTCGACGACGGCCGCCAGGCAGCGGGCGTAGTCGGCCAGGGTGAAGGCGGGGGGTACGTCGGAGGAGCGGCCGGCGCCCGGTTCGTCCCAGGCGACGACGGTGAACTCGTCGGCCAGGTCCTCGGCCTGGGGGCGGAACAGCCGGGCGTCCGCCGTGGCGCCGTGCGCGAGCACGAGGGGCGGGCCCTGGCCCACCCGGTCGTACGCGACCTCGATGCCGTCGACCCGCACCGCTGGCATGCCACCAGGCTACGCGCGCGTGCCGGGGGCGTCCTGTCGGCGGGCTCCCCCGGCACGCGGGCGGCGGCGCTGTCCGGTCCCTACCCCTGGTCCGCCACGAAGGAGGCCATGCGGGTCAGGGCGGCGTTCCAGTTGATCGTGTGCTCGTTGGTCGACCAGGACTGGATGTCGTCGATGTAGCAGAACTGGCCGACGCAGCCCTGGAGTTTGCTCTGTGCGTAGGGGTCCTGGATGCTCGAGTTCGGTCCGCCCGCGAGGGTGCCCCGCGGCGGGCTGGGCAGCTTCGGGTCGAGCTGGCGGGCGTACCAGCGGCTGTGCTGGTTCTGCGCGCTGACCTCGCCGTAGCCGGTGACGTAGGAGATGTTCAGCGCGTTGCGGCCCAGCACGTAGTCCATGCTCTGCAGCGCGCCGTCCCGGTACTTGGCGGCGCCGGTGACGTCGTACGCGGTGGCGAGGACGACCGCGTTGTTGAGGACCTGGTGGCTGGAGCCCCAGTCGTAGGTGTTGCCGTCCGGCGCGTACGGCATGCCGTAGGGGTGGGCCTTGAGCGTGGCCAGGTAGCGGTCGGCGCCCTTGACGACGGACTGGCGCACCTTGTCCCGGCCGGGCAGTTTGTTCGGCACGGTGGCGAGGTCGAGCCGGCCGGCGGCGCCGGTGCGGGCCCAGTCGAAGCCGAGGGGCTTGAAGAGGTCGGCCGTGTGGACCGGGGACTTCAGGACGTACTCCTCGAACCGCTTCTCCCCGGTGGAGAGGTACAGCTCGGCCGCCGCCCAGTAGAAGTCGTCGGTGACGTCGCTGTCGGGGTAGGCGCCGCCGCCGATGCCGTCGCTCTCCGGGGCGAGGCGGTCGGGATGGGCGAGCGCCGCCGACCAGGCCTTGCGGGCGGCGGCCAGGGCCTTGCCGGCGAAGGTCCTGTCGTAGGGCCGGTACAGGCGGGCGGCCTGTGCGGCCGTGGCGGCCAGGTTGAGGGTGGCGGCGGTGGAAGGCGGGTGCAGCTCGCGCTTCTGCGGGTCGTCGCTGGGCAGCAGCGGCAGGCCGGTCCACTGCTCGTCGTGGATCTTGTGGTGGGCCATGCCGGCCAGCGGCTTGCCGTCGGGCACCTGCATCCTCAGCAGGAACTCCAGCTCCCAGCGGGCCTCGTCGAGGATGTCGGGCACCTTGTTGCCGCTCTCCGGGATGGCGAGGGTGCCGTCCCCGAGCTTGTCCGCCCGTCCGGTGCGGGCGGTGCGGGCGCGTTCGTAGGTGCTCAGCAGTTCCCAGATGGAGATGCCGCCGTTGACGACGTACTTGCCGTGGTCGCCGGCGTCGTACCAGCCGCCGCTGACGTCGAGGGTGTGGTCGCACACGCCGGGCTGACAGGGCACCGCGGTGTCGCCCTGGTTGGGGGCCACGCCCACGTGGCCGGCCGGGCGGCCGTAACCGGGCCGCAGGTCGTCGCGGATCGCGATGCCGCTGCGCTGCGTGTAGTAGTACTTCGCCGAGTCCAGCCGGAGCCGCTCGTAGGCGCTCGTGCCGATGTCGAAGGGCCTGCTGGTCTCGCCGTCGGCGACGAGCGTGAAGCCGGTGCCCTTGGTGCGGTAGGCGCCGAAGTCGAGGGAGTGGACGTTCTGCCCGGAGGAGGCGTCGACCCCGCGCGGCAGGGTCGTGCCCTTGGCGACGACCGTCCCGCCGGAGTTCTTCAGCTGCCAGGGCAGCCCGGCCGTGGCGTCGGTGACCAGGGTGGCGTTCTTCGGGCCGGCCGGGAGATAGCCGACCTGGTTGACGCGTACACGGGGGCCGGTATCGGGCTCGTACGGTTCCGGCGCCACTCCGCCGAGCAGGGAGACGTCGTCCATGCAGAAGCGCCAGGCGTCCGCGCTGCCGCCGAGCTGGAAGCCGACCTGGCCCTGCGCTGTGTCGACGGGCGAGGTGAAGGTGTAGGAGTAGCGGTCGCCGGAGACGCTGAGCTGCGGCGTCACCTCGTGGTAGGTGTCGTAGGGCGACACCGACAGGCCCACGATCGCCCGCACCACGTGCCCGGCGGGTGTCCCGGTCGCACTGAACGAGAAGCGGTACGACTCCCCCTTCACGAGGGTGATGTCGTTCTGCCCGACGGCGGCGTCCCAGCGGTTGGCGGTGCCGCCGGGGACGTCGGCGCAGAGCCGGCCGTCGGACAGGCCCGCGGTGACGTTGCTGGTCGTCCACCAGGGGTCGGTGGCGGTGTCGAAGGTGCCGTTTCTGACCTGCTCGACCTCGTCGGCCCCGGCGGGCGAGGACGGCAGCGCGGTGAGCGCGGTCGCGAGCAGGGCTGTCAGGGACAGCAGGGCGGTTCTGCGTCGTTTCACGTCTGGGCTCCTCCGGGAGGTGCGGGCGGCGCTCGGCGTGGGAGCGCTCCCAGATGCGGACGCAGGCCATGCTTGTGGCAGATGTGACGCCCCGTCAACGGTCCGGACAGGACTGGCTGTTTCGCCGCCCGCCCGGACCGGGACGGCCTGGATGGTGTCCCAGCCGGCTGATGCGTGTCGCGCCCCGCGCCTCGCCGGGGTGGAGTCCGTACGGACGCCGTGGAGGGGCTCCAGTCGTGCGGGACGGCGGTCTCGCGCCATCCGGAGTCGTCGAAGCCGGAAAGGTGGGCCCAGGCGCCGGCCGGGTCGGTGATGCCGCCCGGGTTCACCAGCGCGAAGAGCCGGCCGTCGCGCACAGCGACGGTCCGGCGGCCGGACGCGCCGTGCGCCTGCCCGGCGGCCCACGCCTCCCGGGGCGCCGAGCGGCGTCCCGGCCCCGGGTGCGGCGGCGGAGGCGAGCAGGACCGGTCTGCGCGTGACCGGCATGGCGGCTCTCCCATCAGGCCCCAGGAACACTCACAACCGATCGCGAAGAAACAGCTTCTGTCGAGGTGTCACACACGGTTGTCAAGGGTGCGGGAGCGTCCTTCTGCCACTGGGACGGCTCGGCCCCGTTCGTGCCGTGGCCCCGGCCGGGAAGGCGGCACCGGGGTTACCGGTCCACGCCGGGCGCCCACGGACTACGCTGGAACTCAACTGACGTCCCTGTTCACTGTGAGTGTCCGTATGGAGTCGCGACGATGAGTCCGGGCGAGGCGCTGGACGATGGCGGGGCCGCCCGTGCCGTCATCGCCGTCGACGGCACGCTCACCGAGTGGAGCGAGGGTGCCCGCCGTCTGCTGGGCCACACGGCCGCCGAGGTCGTGGGCCGCCCGGCCGCCGACCTGCTGGCCGACGGCGCGGAACGGCCGACCGTGCCGGACGACTCCCGCTGGAGCGGCACGGTCACCCTGCGCCACCGCGACGGCCACCCCGTCACCATCTGGGTGCTCGCCCACCGCAGACCGCCGGACGCGGAGGAGGCGATCGACTGGCTGGCCGTGTCCCCGCCGGAGGCCGCCGACCACGCGCTCGCGGACGACCCGCTGGTGCGCATGGCTCTGACACAGTCGCCCTGCGCCACGATGATCTTCGACGAGCGGCTGCGGCTGCGCGGCGTCAACGAGGCCATGGCCGATCTGCTGGGACTGCCCGCCGGGCGGATGCTCGGTCTCAGGCCCACCGACGTGGGCAGCCGGCCGCCGAACGCCGAGCTCGAGCAGAATCTGCGCGAGGTGCTGCGCACCGGCCGTCGGCAGGACATGCAGACGTACATGAAGGCGACCGGCGAGGACCGGAGCGCGCACGCGTGGCTGGCCCGGATGGCGCCGCTCACCGACGGGGCGGGCCGGGTGCGGGGCGTGTGCGTGACCGCCCACGACTTCTCCGACCAGTACCGCGCGCGCGAGCGGTTGCAGCTGGTCAACGAGGCGAGCGAGTGCATCGGCACCACCCTCGACGTCACCCGCACCGCCCAGGAGCTGGCCGACGTGTGCGTCCCGGCACTCGCCGACTTCGTCAGCGTCGACCTGCTCGACCCTCAGGAGCACGGCCACGAGTCCGCCGGACCGCCGATCCCGCCGCTGAGTCTGCGCCGGTCCGCCCACCAGTCGGTGAACAAGGGCAGCCCCGAGGCCGTCGCCAAGCCCGGGCAGGTGGACGTCTACCCGGAGAACTCCCCGCAGACCGCCTCCCTGGTCGCGGGGCACACGGTCGTGGCCTCGGGCTCCTCCGGCGACCTCGGGCGTTGGCTGGCCTGGGATCCGGTGCGCTTCCAACGGATCCAGGAGTACGGCATCCACTCCACGATGTCCGTCCCACTCCAGGCCCGGGGCACGACCCTCGGGGTGGCTGTCTTCACCCGCTTCCGGCGTCCCGAGGCGTTCACCCCCGACGACGTGCTGCTGGCCGAGGAGGTCACGGCCCGGGCCGCCGTCTGCATCGACAACGCGCGCCGCTACTCCCGCGAGCGCGAGACGACCCTCACGCTGCAGCGCAGCCTGCTGCCCCGCACGCTGCCGCACACGGCGGCGGTCGAGGCGGCCTCCCGCTATCTGCCGGCCACCCGCACCGGCGTCGGGGGCGACTGGTTCGATGTGATCCCGCTGTCGGGGATGCGGGTCGCCATGGTCGTCGGCGATGTCGTCGGCCACGGCATCCAGGCCTCGGCGACCATGGGCCGGCTGCGCACCGCCGTCCGCACCCTCGCCGACATCGACCTGGCCCCCGACGAACTGCTCACCCACCTCGACGACCTGGTCGTCCGGCTGTCCGAGGAGTCCGGCGGCGACAACGGCACCGGAGAACTGGGCGCGACCTGTCTGTACGCCGTCTACGACCCGGTCTCCCGGCGCTGCACCCTTGCCCGGGCCGGGCATCCGCAGCCCTTGCTGGTACCGCCGGACGGTTCGGCACGGCAGCTCGAGCTGCCTTCCGGACCGCCGCTGGGCGTCGGGGGGCTGCCGTTCGAGTCCGCCGAGGTGGAGCTGCGGGAGGGCAGCGTCCTGGCGTTCCACACGGACGGGCTGCTGGTCAGCCGGGAGCGGGACGTCGACGCGGGCGTCCGGATGCTCTGCGAGGCATTGTCGGCGCCCTCCGACTCCCTGAACGATATCTGCGACCGCGTGCTGCAGACCCTGCTCCCGCCGGGCGGTTCCAGCGACGACGTGGCCCTGCTGCTGGCCCGCACCCGCGGCCTGCCGTCCTCCCAGGTCGCCACCTGGGACATCCCCGCCGACCCGGCCCTGGTGGCGCCCATCCGCAAACAGGTCGTCGACCAGCTCGAACGCTGGGGGCTGACCGAGGCCACGTTCACCGCCGAGCTGGTCGTGAGCGAGCTGGTCACCAACGCCATCCGCTACGGCGCCCCGCCCATCCGGCTGCGGCTGATCCATGACGCGGCCACCCTGATCTGCGAGGTGTCCGACACCAATCACACGGCGCCGCACCTGCGGCGGGCCAAGACCTGGGACGAGGGGGGCCGCGGGCTGCTCCTGGTCGCCCAGCTCACCCAGCGGTGGGGCAGCAGACACACCGGCGAGGGCAAGACGATCTGGGCGGAGCTGGCCCTGCTCGGCGACGAGACCTGAGTCACCGCGGCACTCGCCGCGGGCAAGCGGGGCCTGGCCAGGAGAGCAGGGCCGCCGAGGGTCTCTTACCAACGCCTGGTTTCATGGGCGGGCACCGCCTGATCGCGCCCCGGAGGACCCCGCCCTGAACACCCCGCTCGCCGAAGTCCTGTCCGTGACGCTGCTGGCCGCCGTGCTCGTCTGGGCCGTCGCCCGCCCGAAGGGCCTGCCGGAAGCCGTGCTGGCGGTGCCCGCCGCCGGAATCGCCGTCGCCCTCGGAGTCATCTCTCCGGACCACGCCTGGGAGGAGATCCAGCGGCTGGGGCCCGTGGTCGGCTTCCTCGCGGCCGTGCTGGTGCTCGCCCACTTCTGTGACGTCGAGGGGCTGTTCACCGCGTGCGGGGCGTGGATGGCCCGCTGGGCGGCGGGACGCCCCACGCGCCTGCTGACCGCGGTGTTCGCGCTGGCGTCCGTCATCACGGCCGTGCTCAGCCTGGACGCCACCGTCGTCCTGCTCACTCCGGTGGTGCTCGCCACCGCGACCCGCATGGGTGTGCAAGCGCGGCCGCATCTGTATGCCTGCGCCCATCTGTCGAACACCGCCTCGCTGCTGCTGCCGGTCTCCAACCTGACGAATCTGCTGGCGTTCACGGCGAGCGGGCTGAGCTTCACCCGCTTCGCCGCGCTGATGGCGCTGCCGTGGCTGGTCGCGATCGCCGCCGAGTACCTGGTGTTCCGGCGGTTCTTCGACGACGAACTCGCGGCGCCCCTCCCCTCCCCCGACGCCGAGCCGCGTCCCGAGCCGCTCCCGCTGTTCGCCCTCGTCACCGTCGGCTGCACGCTCGCCGGATTCGTGGTGGCTTCCGCCGTGGGGATCGCGCCGGCCTGGGCCGCGCTGGCCGGTGCGCTGGTGCTGGCCGGGCGGGCGCTGGTGCGGCGGCGGGCCACCCCCCTGGCGGTGGTGCGGTCCGCTGCCCCGGCCTTCCTGGCGTTCGTGCTCGCGCTCGGCGTGGTCGTGCGTGCGGTCGTCGACCACGGACTCGCCGACGCGCTGCGGCGCGTGCTGCCCGGCGGATCGGGCCTGCTGACGCTGCTGGGTGTGGCCGCGGTGGCCGCCGTCCTGGCCAACCTCATCAACAACCTGCCCGCGGTGCTGGTGCTGCTGCCCCTGACCGCCGGGTCCGGTCCCGGCGCCGTGCTGGCGGTGCTGCTCGGTGTGAACATCGGCCCCAACCTGACCTACGCCGGATCGCTGGCGACCCTGCTGTGGCGGCGGATCGTGCAGCAGCACGGGAACCGGGTCGGGCTCGGGGAGTTCACCCGGCTCGGGCTGCTCGCCACACCGGCGGCGCTGGTGCCGGCCGTGGTGGCCCTGTGGCTGTCGCTGACCGTCGTCGGGGCCTGAGCGCCCGCCCGGTCAGCGGCGGCCGCCGTATCCGTAGCCGGGGTATCCGTAACCGGGGTAGCCGTAGCCCGGGTTGCCGTTCTGACCGTCGGAGTCGCAGTAGTAGCCGTGTGGGTGGCAGGGCGAGTCGGTGGCGGCCGGGCTGCTCCGGGTCGGCTGCGGGGCCGGGGACGTCGCGGACGGGGTCGGGGTGGGCTCGGGCGTCTTCGACGGGGTGGGGGGCGGTGTGGGCGTGGGGCGCGGGGCGGGCACGGCGGCGTTCCAGTTGACGGCCTTCATCCGGAGGTCGGCCTTGGTCGTGTCGATCACCCAGCGCTGGACCTCGTCGTCCGTCCGGGCCTTGAGGACCAGGGCTCCCGATCCGTCGGTCGCGGCCGGGGCGAGGGCCAGGTCCTGGTCGGAGCGGGGTACCAGGGTGCCCTGCAGCGTGAAGTCGTAGCGGATGTTCTTCGGGTCGGGCCGGGACGCGCCCGTGCAGGGGGCCAGTCGCACCGAGTATCCGAGCTCCGAGTCCAGGCACAGGTCGGGAGCGGCGCCGTTGCGCAGCAGCCCGTCGGTCTCGTACGTCCACTGCTGGGCGGCGTCAGCGGAGCAGGTCGTGAGCTCGGCCTCACCACCCGCCACGGCCTTCTTGCCGTCGATGCCCACGCACAGGCCCGAGGAGACGTTGTGCAGCCGGCCGCGCAGGGCGCCCTTCTCGGCGTCGCCCCCATCAGCCCAGGAGGGGTCGGGGCTCGCCTCGCCCGCGTCGGAGTCGGGGGCCTCCCCGGTGGCCCGGTCGGCACCGGCCGGCGCGCCGTCGCCGGAGTTGCCGGTGGACCACAGGACCAGCGGCAGGACGACCAGACCGCTGACGGTCAGGACGCCCGCGGTGAGGTTGCGCCGCCGGGCGGTACGGCGGGCCGCCTTCTGGGCGGATCTCCGTGCTGCGGCCCGGCGGCCTTCGGTGCGAGGGCCCCGGGGTGCGGGGGGAGGCGGTACGGAGACGTCCGCGCGGGCCGGGGTCTGCGCGATACCGGCGGCCGGGGCCACACCCCCGGGCCCGGGCGGGTGCGGCGGCACGGTCGGGCCGCCCGGATCCGTGAACGACTCACCGACCGCGCCGGCGAGGGCGACCGGGTCGGGGAAAACCTCACGCCCGTCACCGGTCGGCCTGGGGAATCCCTCACCGGGGAATCCCTCACGCGCCGGGAATGCCTCACGCGCCGCACCTCCCGGGTCCGGAAAGGCCTCACGCGCCGCACGTCCCGGGTCCGGGAATGCCTCAGGCGCCGCACCTCCCGGGTCCGGGAATGCCTCACGCGCCGCACCTCCCGGGTCCGGGAAAGCCTCAGGCGCCGCACCTCCCGGGTCCGGGAAAGCCTCAGGCGCCGCACCTCCCGGGTCCGGGAAAGCCTCAGGCGCCGCACCTCCCGGGCCGGGGAACGTCTCGCGCGCCTGGTCGGCCGGATCCGGAAAGACCTCACGTGCCGGGCCGGGGAACGTCTCGCGCATCCTGCCCACCGGGCCCCGGAAGCCCTCACGCCCCTCGCGTCCCGGGCCGGAGAAGGCCTCACGCGCCCCGCCGGCCGGATCCGGCGTGACCTCACGCCTCTCACCTGCCGGGCCGGAGAACGACCCGCGCAAGGTCGACGAGCTGGTCGGCGGCGGCGCTGCAGTGCCCGCAGCCCTCGGTGTGCCCACCGGACCCGGAAAGACCTGACCCCCCTCACCTGCCGGGCCGGTAGACGTCTCGCGCGGCGGGCGAACCGGGTCCGGAATGAGCTCGTACGTCAGGTCGACCGGGTCGGGGAAGACCTCGCGCGCCAGGGCGACCGGGTCCGGGAACAGTTCACGCGCCGCACCGGACGGCATCACGGCGGCGGCCGCACCGGCCGCCGTCCCGGGCCTCTCTCGCTTTCCGGCATTCCGCCCGCCCCCGGCGCTCCGACCCGCCTCGTGCGCCCGGCGCTCCGCGTAGTCCCGCCC
>NZ_JAIGQA010000227.1:0-11768 GCF_019733245.1 Streptomyces sp. WAC04114 | reverse complement strand
ACGCCCGCCCCCGCCCCCGTCGCCTCCAGGTTCAGCAGCTGCACGGCACTGCGGCTCACCTGCTCCACCAGCGTCCCCGGCAGCCAGCCGCCCGCCACAAGCCGGGCCGCGCCCTCGGGGGCCAGGCGGCGGGCCAGCTCGGCCGGGGCGGGCCGCGCCGCCGGGTCCTTGGCGAGGCACTGTGCGGTGATGCTCCGCAACTCCCCGTCCAGCAGCCCCAGTTCCGGTTCCTCGTGGACGACCTTGTAGAGCAGGGCGGCGGAGGAGTCGCCGGGGAAGGGCGGTTCGCCGGTCGCCGCGTATGCGAGGACCGCGCCGAGCGAGAAGACGTCGGCCGCGCCCGTGACGCCCTTGCCCAGGATCTGCTCGGGCGACATGTAGCCGGGCGAGCCGATGGACACGCCGGTGGAGGTGAGCGAGGCCGTGCCGTCGGTGGCCCGGGCGATCCCGAAGTCGATCAGCAGCGGCCCGTCGAGGGTCAGCAGGACGTTCGACGGTTTCACGTCCCGGTGCACCAGGCCCAGCTCGTGCACCGCCGCCAGCGCCTCGGCGAGTCCCGCGCCCAGGGCCCGTACGGTGTGGGCCGGCAGGGGCCCGCCGTCGGCGACCGCGGCCGACAGGGACGGGCCGGCGGCGTACGCGGTGGCGACCCAGGGCACCCGCGCCCCCGGGTCCGCGTCCAGGACGGGTGCCGTCCAGGCGCCGCCGACCCGGCGCGCGGCCTCGACCTCACGCCGGAAACGTGCCCGGAACTCCTCGTCCAGCGCGAAGTGCGGATGCACGATCTTCACGGCGACCGTGCGGCCACCGGCGCTGCGGCCCAGGTAGACCCGGCCCATGCCGCCGGAGCCGAGCCGGCCGAGCAGCCGGTAGGGCCCCACGACGGTGGGTTCGTCGACGTCGAGCGGCCGCATGGGCGTCACCCCTCCCCCGTGGTCAGGCGGGGACGGCTCCGGTCCCGGTACGCCTGCACCACCCAGCAGAGTAGTGCGGGAGCGCCGTCCGGCTCACGGCTGGAGCAGGTCCACCTTCACGTCGGCGGGGAAGCCCGTCGTCGGGCCGACCCGGCGTGCGAACTCGGCGACCGCCGCCAGCTGCGGCCCGCCGAAGCGGAAGTCGAGGGTCGTGAAGTAGCGGGCGAGGGTCTCCTCGTCGAAGGCCTCCCAGCGGGCGGCCTGTTCGGCGACCTTGCCGACCTCCTCCAGGGAGAGGTTGCGGGAGTCGAGGAAGGCCGCGTGCACCCGGCGCGTGATGACCGGCTCGCGCTCCAGGTAGTCGCGGCGGGCCGCCCAGACCGCGAAGACGAACGGCCGGCCCGTCCACTCCTTCCACAGCGCGCCCAGGTCGTGCACCTGCAGGCCGAAGCGCGGCCCGTCGAGCATGTTGGCGCGCAGCGCGGCGTCGCCGATGAGGACGGCGGCGTCGGCCTCCTGCATCATCAGGCTCAGGTCGGGCGGGCAGGTGTAGTAGTCCGGCTGGACGCCGTAGCGCTCGGCGAGGAGCAGCTGGGCGAGGCGCACGGAGGTGCGGGACGTCGACCCGAGGGCGACGCGGGCGCCGTCCAGCCGGTCCAGGGGAACCTGGGAGACGATCACGCAGGACATGACCGGGCCGTCGCAGCCGACGGCGATGTCGGGGAAGGCGACCAGGTCGTCGGCGTGCCGGAGGAACTCGACGAGGGTGATCGGACCGATGTCGAGTTCGCCCTGCACCAGCTTCTCGCTGAGCTTCTCCGGGGTGTCCTTGGAGAGCTCGAAGTCGAGGAGCGTGCCCGTTCTCGCGAGCCCCCAGTACAGGGGCAGGCAGTTCAGGAACTGGATGTGGCCGACGCGCGGCCGGGTGCGAGGATTGTCCACATCGTGAGGCTAGCCCTCACGGCGTACGGACCGGCGCGCGACCCCGCCGTCGGGGTGTGGGGCCGTTGCGGGCGCCCCCTCCGCCAGTCGGCCGGACGATGTTCAAACATTCGGGTGACGTGATCTTGACCCCTATTGCATTCCGTGGCCTGCGTGCTAGGCTCGTCGCAAGTTGCAGTTTGGTTTCCCTTGCAGTACAGAGCCTGCGGAGCATGTGACCGCGGGCTCTCGTCATTCTCAGACATATGCACTTGTGCGGAATTCATCTTCACACTTGCTGGTTCTGGAGCAGGGCAACCCTTTTGGGCCCAAGGAGGGCTTATGGCTACCGGAACCGTTAAGTGGTTCAACGCCGAAAAGGGCTTTGGTTTCATCGCCCAGGAGGGCGGCGGCCCCGACGTCTTCGTCCACTACTCCGCGATCAATGCGACCGGATTCCGGTCCCTCGAGGAGAACCAGCAGGTGTCTTTCGACGTCACGCAGGGTCCGAAGGGCCCGCAGGCTGAGAACGTCACGCCGGTCTGATTTGTAGTACCCAAGGAGCCCCGCGCCGCCAGGCGACGGGGCTCCTGCCCTTTCCGGGCGCTTCTGTCCGGTGAATTCCTGGCGAATTCCGGCCGTAGGACGATCAGCGGATGCGGGAAGAGCAGGAGAACACTGGGGAGACCGGCGGCCCGCCCGCCGCCAAGCCCCTGGCCACGGGCCTGTCGCTCGGCACGGCCATAGGGACAACCCCGATGGCGGGGAAAACCCGGGCGGCCGAGGGAACCCTGGTGGGGGAAAGCATGGCCGGAACCAAGCGGGCGGCCGGTCCGACGAGGGCCGCGGAGACAGCGGCTCGCGCTAGGGTCTGCGGCCATGACCGAAGCCGCCGGCCACGCGAATGACGCCCCTGCCCACGTGACCGGCGCCCCGGACCACGTGACCGACCTCCCCGACCACGTGACCGGCGCCCCCGACCACGTGACCGGCGCCCCCGACCACGCGCCCGACACCCCCGACTTCGTGACCGAGACCCGCCTGTTCTACGACACCGTCGCCGAAGAGTACGCCGTCCAGTTCGGTGACCTGCGGCCGGGCACGCCACTGGACCGGGGCGTGCTGCACGGCTTCGCGGGGCTCGTGGGCGTGGGCGGCGAGGTCGCCGACCTGGGGTGCGGGCCCGGGCGGGTCACGGCGTACCTGGCGTCCCAGGGGCTGTCGGTGTTCGGGCTGGACCTGTCGGAGTCGATGCTGGCGATCGCCCGCCGCGAGAACCCGGGCCTGCGGTTCGAGCAGGGCTCGATGCTGGAGCTGGACCTGCCGGACGGCTCGCTCGACGGTGTCGTGGCCTGGTACTCGATCATCCACACGCCCGAGGAGCACCTGCCCGCCCTCTTCGCCGGTTTCCACCGCGTCCTGCGCCCCGGCGGCCATCTGCTGCTCGGCTTCCAGTGCGGGGTCGAGCCCCGCCGCTACGAGGAGGCCTTCGGCCACCAGGTGTCCGTGACCTTCCGCCGGGGCCGGCCGGAGCGCGTCGGCGCCCTGCTGAGCGGCGCCGGCTTCACCGTCCGCGCCACGACCGTACGAGAGCCCGACGAGACGCGGGGCGAGCCCGTCGCCCAGGCGAGCCTCGTGGCGCGCAAGCCAGCGGACTGAACCGCCCGGGGCACCGCCGCGACCCCACGCGCGACACCCCGGGTGGCCCCGTGTCCGGCCGCGGATGCCCCCAGACGCACCGCGGCCGGCGCACGCCGGCCAGCCGTCGGACGCCCCCGGCCCCTACAGCACCCCCGCGATGTCCCGCGCCGCGATGTACCCGAACGTCATCGCCGGGCCGATCGTCGAGCCCGCGCCCGCGTAGCTGTGGCCCATGACGGCCGCGCTGGCGTTCCCCGCCGCGTACAGGCCCGGGATCACCGAGCCGTCCTCGCGCAGCACCCGGGCCCGGGCGTCCGTGCGGAGGCCGCCCTTGGTGCCGAGGTCGCCGGGGACGATGCGGAAGGCGTGGAACGGGGGCAGCCAGAGGGGGGCCAGACAGGAGTTGGGGAGGACCACGGGGTCCGTGTAGTAGTGGTCGTAGGCGCTGTCGCCCCGGTGGAAGTCGGGGTCCTCGCCCCGGCGCGCCTGGGCGTTGAAGCGGTTGACGCTGGTGCGCAGGGCCGCCGGGGGAACGTCGATCGAGGCCGCCAGGGCGTCCAGGGTCCACTCCTTGTGCGCGGCCCCGGAGTCGTACCAGGCGTCGGGGAAGGGCAGGGTCGGCAGGACGTCCTTGAAGAGGTACCGGTTGCGGTAGTTCTGGTCGACGATCAGCCAGCACGGGATGGCCGGGTCGGTGTCGTTCACGTCGTACATGGTGTGCACGACGTCGCTGTAGGGCGCGGCCTCGTTGACGAAGCGGCGGCCCGCGCCGTTCACCAGCAGCCCGCCGGGCAGGGTGCGTTCGGCCAGGCAGAAGTAGGGGCTGCCGGGGATCGGGATCGCCGGGCCCCACCAGGCGTCCTCCATCAGGTCGAGCGCCGCGCCCAGCCTCTCCCCCGCCCGGATGCCGTCGCCGGTGTTCTCCTTGGCCCCGACGGTCCAGTCCGTGCCGATGGGTTGGCGCTGGAAGCGTTCCCGCATCGCGGCGTTGTGCTCGAAGCCGCCCGAGCCGACGATCACGCCGCGGCGGGCGCGGACCAGGCCGGGTGCGCCGTCGCGGGTGACGACGGCTCCGGTCACCGTGCCCTTCTCGACGTGCAGGTCGGTCAGGGGCGTGTTCAGCCAGACCGGGACCCCGGCCGATCGCAGGCCCGCGCGCAGGCCCGCCGCCAGCGCCTGGCCCATCGTCAGGGGCATCTGACCGAGCGTCGCCGCCTTCACGCCTCGGGCCAGGCACTGGGCGGCGACGGCCGCGCCCCGGGCGTTCACGGCGGCCAGGGCGACCCATTTGTAGTCGGCGCTGAAGACGACCATGCCGGCGGGGACGTCCATGTAGGGCGGGTTCAGGTGGGCCAGTTCGGCGCCCAGGAGGTTGCCGTCGAACTGGTCCGGCTCGATGGAACGGCCGTTCGGCAGGCCGCCGGGGAGCTCGGGGTAGTAGTCGCTGTAGCCCTCCATCCAGCGGAACCGGAGGGGACTGTTCGCCATGACGAAGGAGATCGTCGCCGGGCCGTGGGCGAGGAAGGCGCGCTGCCGGTCGGCGGGGACGTCCGGGCCGACGACCGCGGCGAGGTAGGCGGCGGCCTTCGCGGGGGTGTCCGGGACGCCGGCCGCGAGGATCACGGAGTTGTTGGGGATCCAGATCCCGGCGCCGGAGCGGGCGGCCGAGCCGCCGAAGGTCGCTGCCTTCTCCACGACGACGCAGCTCAGGCCCTGCCGCGCGGCCGTCAGCGCGGCGGTCATGCCGGCGGCCCCGGAGCCGATGACGACGACGTCGTACGTGCCGAGCGGAGGTAAGTCGGCCGCCCGGGCGGCCTGTTGGACGCCCGTGGCGACGGCGAGACCGGCACCGGCGGCACCGGCCAGCAGTCGTCTTCGGGTCGGGGCCCCGGCAGTTGCCGCGGTGTCCGTGCGTGTGGTCATGGCCGCTCCAGCCCGACGAGAACGCGAAAGGGGTGGGGAATGTCGCGCGGGGGTCTTGCGAAGTCAAGACCCCCGCGGCACCCACCCCGCGTCCACCACCCGAACCCTACGGCGGGGCAACGCCCTTCTATCGACCACACGCGTCCGCCACCCGAGCCGACGACCGCGCGCGGGACGCTACTCGAGCGCGACGACCGCGCGCGGGACGCTACTCGAGTCCGATGGCCGCGCAGTCCGCCTTGTACTCGGACGTGCAGATGTCCTTCACGGTGTACACGCCGTCCGTGATCACCGTGTCCTTGATGTTGTCCTGGGTGAGGGCGACCACGGGCACCAGCATCGCCGGGATGCTCTTCTTCGTGGGGCTGTCGACCGTCTCCCGGGTCAGTGCCGCGAACTCGATCCCGCGGCCCTGCACCTTGGCCACCGCGATCTTCGCGGCGTTGGTCGCCTCCAGCAGGAAGGACTTGTACACGGTCATGTACTGCTCGCCGGAGACGACCCGCTGCACCGCGTCGAGGTTGGCGTCCTGCCCGGTCACCGGTGGCATCTTCGTGGCCCCGGCCTCCTGCAGCGCCTCGATGGCGGCGCCGGCCATGCCGTCGTTGGCCGAGTAGACGGCGGCGATGTCGTTCAGCCCGACGGACTGGATCGCCTTCTTCATGTTGGCCTTGGCGGTCGCGGGCTTCCAGTCCTTGGTGTCGTACTCCTTGACGATGTTCACCTGCCCCCGCAGCTCGCTCAGCGCGCCGTCCTTGAAGCGGGCGGTGTTGGGGTCACCGGGGTCGCCGTTCATCATGACGACCTTGCTCTTCTCGGCCTTGTCGCCGAGTTCCCCGATGATGGCGCGGCCCTGGACCTGGCCGACGAGTTCGTTGTCGTGGGAGACGTAGGCGTCGATGGGGCCCTCGGCGAGCCGGTCGTAGGCGATGACCGGGATGCCGGCGTCCTTGGCCTTCTGGACGTCCGTGGCGATGGCCTTGGAGTCGAGGGCGTCGACGAGGATGACGTCCACCTTGTCGGCGATCATCTTCTGGAACTGCTCGCTCTGTCTGGTCACGCTGGACTCGGCGTTGGCGTAGCGGACCGTGCCCTTGTTCTCCGTGAGGGACGCGACCTCCTGCTTGATCAGCGGGTAGTCGAACTTCTCGAAGCGTGCCGTTTCCCGGTCGGGCAGCAGCAGGCCCACCGTGATGTCGTTGCCCTTCTTCGCGGCGGAGTCGTCACTCCCGCCGTCGCCACAGGCGGCGAGGGTCACGGCCGATACGGAGACCGCCAGGGCCACGGAGATGCGCCGGACGGCGGCCTGGCGGGGGTTGCGCGGTATCACTGGTGGTGCCTTCCGGTGGGGGAGCATCGTGACGAGGTGGTCGAAAGCCAACGGGCAGACGCCGTGCGTCGTCAAGAATTACGTGTGAAGACATCGCAAAGGTGACTCACCGGGTGTACAGACCCTCCACTTCCGTGGCGAACGCGCGCAGCACGGCCTCCCGGCGGAGCTTCATCGACGGGGTCAGATGGCCGGCCTCCTCCGTGAAGTCCTCGGGCAGGATGGCGAAGCGGCGGATGGACTCCGGGCGGGAGACCATCTTGTTGGCCTCGTCGACGGCGCGTTGCAGGACGGCGCGCAGTTCCTCGTCGTCCACGAGGAGCGTGGGCGGTACGGGGTGTTTGCCGTTCATCTGGCGCCAGTGGGTGACCCCGTCCAGGTCGAGGGTGATCAGTGCCGAGACGAAGGGGCGGCCGTCGCCCAGGACGAGGCACTGGGAGATCAGCGGGTGCGAGCGCAGCCAGTTCTCCAGCGGGGCCGGGGCGACGGACTTGCCGCCCGCGGTGATGAGCAGTTCCTTCTTGCGGCCGGTGATCGTCAGGTAGCCCTCGTCGTCGAGTTCGCCGAGGTCGCCGGTGGCGAGCCAGCCGTCGGGGGCGGCGGGGACGACGCCCCCGGCCTGCGGGTCCCAGTAGCCGCGCAGCACGTGGTCGCCGCCGACCAGGATCTCGCCGTCGGCGGCGATGCGGACGCGGGTGCCGGGCAGTGGCCAGCCGACGGTGCCCAGGCGGGGTTTGAGGGGCGGGGTGACGGTGCTCGCGCCGGTGGTCTCCGTCAGGCCGTAGCCCTCGAAGATCTCGATGCCGGCACCGGCGTAGAACGCGGCGAGGCGGCGGCCGAGCGGGGAGCCGCCGCAGATGGCGTAGCGGACGCGGCCGCCCATGGCGTTGCGGATGCGACGGTAGACCAGGGGGTCGTAGAAGGCGCGGGCGGTCCTCAGGGCGCGGGAGGGGCCGGGGCCGGTGCCGTGCTGCTGGGCCTCCAGGGCCTCACCGTAGCGCTGCGCGACCGAAACCGCGCGGTCGAACGAGGAGGCCCGGCCGCCCGACTCGGCTTTGGCGCGGGCGGAGTTGAAGACCTTCTCCAGCATGTACGGGATGGTCAGCAGGCAGGTCGGCCGGAAGGCGGCGAGGTCGGGCAGCAGGTCCTCCGCCTTGATGCTGGGCGCGTGGCCCAGCCGGACGCGGGCCCGGACGCAGGCGATCGCGACCATGCGGCCGAAGACGTGGGACATCGGCAGGAACAGCAGGACGGAGGCCTCTTCGCTGGTCCTGGCCCGGAAGACGGGGTAGAGCAGCTCGATGGCGTTGTCGACCTCGGCGAAGAAGTTGCCGTGGGTGAGGGCGCAGCCCTTGGGCCGGCCCGTGGTGCCCGAGGTGTAGACGAGGGTGGCGAGGGTGTCGGGGCCGAGCATGCCGCGCCGCACCTCGACCTCCTGGTCGGGCAGGTGCGCCCCGGCCTCCGCGAGCCGGTCCACATGGCCCTTCTCCACGATCCACAGGTGCTTGAGGTCGGGCAGCCGCTCGCGTTCCGGGCCGAGGGCGGCGGCCTGTGCGGCGGTCTCGGTGACCAGGGCGACCGCGCCGGAGTCCTGGAGGATCCAGCGGGCCTGGAAGACGGACGAGGTGGGGTAGACGGGCACGGTGACCAGTCCGGCCGCCCAGGCGGCGAAGTCCAGGACGGTCCACTCGTAGATGGTGCGGGCCATCACGGCGACGCGGTCGCCCGGCATCAGGCCCTCGGCGATCAGGCCCTTGGCCACGGCCCGCACCTGGTCGGCGAACTGCGCCGCCGTGACGTCGCTCCAGCGGCCGTCGGCGTCCTTGCGGCTGAGGGCCGCGGCAGCCGGGTCCGCGCTCGCGTTGTCGAACGGCAGGTCGGCGAGCGATCCGTGGGCCCACGGCGGGGCCAGCGGCGGTACGGAGGCCTCCCGTACCGCCCCGTCCAGCCGCCGCACCTCGGGCTCGACGAGCACCGGCCCTCCGTAGGCGTCGCCGTAGGCGGAGGAGGGATACGCAGTGGACACGGGCGGCTCCTGGGGCGTGCAGCGAAAGAACTGCTTGCTGCATGACGTACGTGCCTCGCACGCCGAGGCGCTCAACCGACCCAATCCCCCCGGAGAGGCACCTAAGGGGTTACTGCCGGTAGGAACGGGATGGTACGGCTCTCGCGTGGCGGGTTTGTGCGGGTTCGGGGATGGTCCGGAGCCAGGCCTGTGCAAGCTCGGGGGTTAGGTGAGGGTCCTTCAGGTTTCGCACGTCCGTCGCCCTCAGGCGCGCTCCAGGATCGCCGTCACCCCCTGTCCGCCCGCCGCGCAGACGGAGATCAGGCCACGGGCGGGAGTGTCCCGTTCGGTGAGGAGCTTGGCCAGGGTGGCGACGATCCGGGCGCCGGTGGCGGCGAAGGGGTGGCCGGTGGCGAGGGAGGAGCCGGCGACGTTCAGCCGGGCGCGGTCCACGGTGCCCAGGCCCTGCTTCTCCCAGGCGGCGAGCGTCGCCAGCACCTGGGAGGCGAACGCCTCGTGGATCTCGACGAGGTCGAAGTCGTCCAGGCCCAGGCCGACCCGCTCCAGCATGCGCGGGACGGCGTACGCGGGCGCCATGAGCAGTCCGTCCTCGCCGCCGGCCACGTCGCCGCCCACGAAGTCGACGGCCGCCGTCTCGTACGCGGTGAGGTACGCCAGCGGCTCCAGGCCGCGCTCGCGGGCCCACTCCTCGCTCGCCAGCAGTACGGTCGCCGCGCCGTCGGTCAGCGGGGTGGAGTTCCCGGCCGTCATGGTCGGGCCGGGGTGGCCGAGCCCGAACACCGGTTTCAGGGTGGCGAGTTTCTCCACAGTCGAGCCGGGGCGCAGGTTCTGGTCGCGGGCCAGGCCGCGGAAGGGGACCACCAGGTCCTGGAACAGGCCGCGTTCGTACGCCGCCGCGAGCCGCTGGTGACTGGTGGCGGCGAGTTCGTCCTGCGCCTCGCGGGGGATGCCCCAGGCGCGGGCGGTGACGGCGGCGTGTTCGCCCATGGACAGGCCGGTGCGCGGCTCGGCGTTGCGCGGGATGTCGGGGACGAGGTGGCCCGGGCGCATCTTCGCGAGGGCCATGAGGCGGGCGCCCGCCGACTTCGCCCGGCGGGCCTCGAGGAGGATGCGGCGCAGGGAGTCGTTGACGCCGAGGGGCGCGTCGCTGGCGGTGTCGGCGCCGCCCGCGACGGCCGATTCGGTCTGGCCGAGGGCGATCTTGTTGGCGGCGGCGATGACGGCCTGGAGGCCGGTGCCGCAGGCCTGCTGGATGTCGTAGGCGGGGGTGCGCGGGTGGAGTTCGGAGCCGAGGACGGTCTCGCGGGCGAGGTTGAAGTCGCGGCTGTGCTTGAGCACGGCCCCGGCGACGAACTCGCCGACCGCGCCCGGCTCCTGGAGCCCGTACCGCTCGACGAGGCCGTCGAGGGCGGCGGTGAGCATCTGCTGGTTGGAGGCGGTGGCGTAGGGGCCGTCGGAGCGGGCGAAGGGGATGCGCGCTCCGCCGACGATCGCCACGCGCCGCACCGACGGGGACAACTGCTGGGGACTCATCTCGACCAGCTCATCTCGACCTGCTCCTCGCCCGTGACGTAGCCTTACCTCCGGTAACCTTACTCCAGAGTAAGCAGGAGTGGGGCTTCGGTGAACCGTCCTCGGAAACTGGGAGTCGTCCATGGCCGACCGCTATCTGCGCTTGACCGGCACCGCGCCCGGCCGCTTCCTCACGCGCCGGCTGGGGTTGCCGCAGCCCTCGGCGCTGACCCGCTGGTCCGCCGATCGGCCCGCCCTGGACGGCGGCCTGCTGCACCTCACGGCAGGCCGGTCCGCCCTCGACCTGGCTCCGGTCCTGGCCCGCACGGGGATGGGCCCGGCCGGCCCCGACCGCACGGCCGCCGTCGTCATGGACGCGACCGGGGTGCGGGACGTCGAGGCCCTGGCCGAGGTGCACGCCGCCCTGCATCCGGTCGTACGGTCGGTCGCCGCGAGCGGGCGCATCGTGGTGCTCGGCGCGCCGCTCGACCCCGCCGACCACCTCCAGGCCGCGGCCCAGCAGGCCCTGGAGGGCTTCACGCGCTCCCTCGGCAAGGAGATCGGCCGGGGCAGGACGGTGAACCTGGTCCGGCTCACGGACGCCACCGCCGCGGAGTCGACCCTGCGCTTCCTGCTGTCGCCCAAGTCGGCCTACGTCAGCGGGCAGGTGATCGAGGTCGGAGCCGACCGTGAGCCGACCGCCGCCGACCGGGAGCCGGCCCCCGCCGACCCGGACCGCCCCCTGTCCGGCCGCACCGCCCTCGTCACCGGCGCCGCCCGGGGCATCGGTGAGGCGGTCGCCGAGACCCTCGCGCGCGACGGCGCCCGGGTCGTCGTGCTCGACGTGCCGCAGGCCGAGCAGGACGCCCGGCGGGTCGCCGAGCGGCTCGGGGGCACCGCCCTGCTGCTCGACATGACGTCCGCGGACGCGGGCGCCCGGATCGCCGAGGCGCTGCCCGACGGCCTGGACGTGCTGATCCACAACGCGGGCATCACCCGCGACCGGCGTCTGGTGAACATGCCCGCCGAGCGCTGGATCTCCGTGCTGGAGGTGAATCTGGCGAGCGTGCTGCGCACCACGGACGCCCTGCTGAAGGACGGCACGCTGAAGCGCGGCGGCCGGATCGTCGCCACCGCCTCGATCGCGGGGATCGCCGGCAACGCAGGCCAGACCAACTACGGGGCGAGCAAGGCGGGCGTCGTCGGCCTGGTCCGCTCCCTCGCGCCGCGCGCGCTCGACGAGCACGGCGTGACGGTCAACGCGGTCGCGCCCGGCTTCATCGAGACGAAGATGACGGCCGCCGTCCCGCTGTTCATCCGGGAGGCGGGCCGCCGGATGAACTCCCTCGCACAGGGCGGGCTCCCGGCCGACGTCGCCGAGACCACGGCCTGGCTGGCGCACCCGGCCTCGGGCGCGGTCAACGGCCAGGTCGTCCGCGTCTGCGGCCAGAGCCTGCTGGGGGCGTGATGGCCGACCCCGCCCCCGCTCTCGTCCTCACGG
>NZ_JAIGQA010000226.1:0-11838 GCF_019733245.1 Streptomyces sp. WAC04114 | reverse complement strand
CCCCAGCCGGCCGCCCGCCGCGGCACCCGCTTCCACGCCTGGGTCGAGGCCCGTTTCGAAGAGCTGACGCTGCCCATGCTGGAGCCGGAGGAGCTGCCCGGCAGCGAAGCGGAGATCTCTGACGAACGGGACCTGGAGTCCCTCAAGGAGGCCTTCGAGCAGACCGAGTACGCACACCGCACGCCCTACCGGGTGGAGGCCCCCTTCCAGCTCGCGCTCGCCGGCCGCGTCGTACGCGGCCGCATCGACGCCGTCTACAAGGTGGGCGACGGTGACGGCGCCACCTACGAGATCGTCGACTGGAAGACCAACCGCGCACGCACCGCGGACCCCCTCCAGCTGGCCGTCTACCGCATCGCGTGGGCCGAGCAGCAGGGCGTCCCCCCGGAGTCCGTCACGGCCGCGTTCCTCTACGTACGCAGCGGCGAGATCGTCCGCCCCGACGGCCTGCCGGACCGGGCGGCACTGGAGCGGCTGCTCAGCGAGGAGCCGCCCGGTGAGGAACCGCACTCCGAGGACGTCGGTGCGGGCCGATAGGCTCGTGACCATGAGCCAGACCCCGGACAGCGTCGTCCGTACGTACATCCAGCAGCACCGCGCCGCTTTCCTCGACGACCTCACCGAGTGGCTGCGCATCCCGTCGGTGTCCGCCCAGCCGGACCACGCGCCCGACGTACGACGCAGCGCCGACTGGCTCGCCGCCAAGCTGAAGGAGACCGGCTTCCCGACGGCCGAGGTCTGGCAGACCCCGGGTGCGCCCGCCGTGTTCGCCGAGTGGCCCTGTGACGACCCGCAGGCGCCCACGGTGCTGGTCTACGGCCACCACGACGTGCAGCCCGCCGCCCGGGAGGACGGCTGGGACAGCGAACCCTTCGACCCGGTCGTGCGCGGGAACCGCCTCTACGCGCGCGGGGCGGCCGACGACAAGGGCCAGGTCTTCTTCCACACCCTCGGCGTCCGCGCCCACCTCGCCGCCACCGGCCGCACCACCCCGGCCGTGCACCTGAAGCTGCTGGTCGAGGGCGAGGAGGAGTCCGGCTCCCCGCACTTCCGGGCCCTGGTCGAGCAGCACGCCGAGCGCCTCACCGCCGACGCCGTGATCGTCTCCGACACCGGCATGTGGTCCGAGGACACCCCCACGGTCTGTACCGGCATGCGCGGCCTGGCCGAGTGCGAGATACGCCTGCACGGCCCGGACCAGGACATCCACTCCGGGTCCTTCGGCGGCGCGGTGCCCAATCCGGCGACGGCCGCCGCCCGCCTGGTCGCCGCCCTGCACGACGAGCACGCACGCGTGGCGATCCCCGGCTTCTACGACGGTGTGGTCGAACTCACCGACCGCGAGCGCGAGCTCCTCGCCGAACTGCCCTTCGACGAGCAGCAGTGGCTGCGCACGGCCAAGTCGTACGCCGCCCAGGGGGAGGCCGGCTACACCACCCTGGAGCGGATCTGGGCCCGCCCCACCGCGGAGGTCAACGGCATCGGCGGCGGCTACCAGGGCCCCGGCAGCAAGACGATCATCCCCTCCTCCGCCCTGGTGAAGCTCTCCTTCCGCCTGGTGGCGGGCCAGGACCCGGGCCATGTGGAGAAGGCCGTCCGCGCCTGGGCCGAGCAGCAGGTGCCGCCGGGGATCCGCTGCGACATCACGTTCAGCGGGGCCACGCGCCCGTGCCTGACGCCGCTGGACCACCCGGCTCTGCGGTCGATCACCCGCGCCATGGGCCGGGCCTTCGAGAAGCCGGTCCGCTTCACGCGCGAGGGCGGCTCCGGACCGGCAGCGGACCTCCAGGACGTCCTCGGCGCCCCGGTGCTGTTCCTGGGCATCTCCGTCCCCTCGGACGGCTGGCACGCCCCCAACGAGAAAGTAGAACTCGACCTCCTCCTCAAGGGCGTCGAGACCACCGCGTACCTGTGGGGTGACCTCGCCGAGAACTGGCGCCATGCACCCTGAGCCCACCGTTCCGTCCGGGCGGGGCCCACGCGCGGGGCACACTGGAGGCGCCGCCGCACCGCCCGAGCCACCCGGACCCGGTCGCCTCCCGCCGTACGTCCCACTGAACCGCACGCCGAACCCGACCGTTCCACCGGGGAGTTGGAAGCACCCGTGACCACCTGGACCGACCCCAACGCCGACCGCCCCATCTCGCTCACCGCCCCGAGCGGCATCGACCGGGCTGCTCACCACCGGCTCGACGAGGCCTGGCTCGCGGCGGCGTGGAGCCACCCGACGACGCGCTGCTTCGTCGTCTCCGGCGGACAGGTCCTCATCGACGAGACGGCGGACGGGCGCACCGAACTCGTCATGACCCCGTCCTTCGAGGCCCCTCTCACCGAGGCACACCGCTACTTCCTCGGCAACGACGAGGACGGCGTCAGCTACTTCGCCCTCCAGAAGGACTCCCTGCCCGGGCGCATGGACCAGTCCGCGCGCCCGGCGGGCCTGCGCGAGGCGGGCGCGCTGCTGTCGGCCCGCGACGTGGGCCTGATGGTGCACGCGGTCGGCCTGGAGAACTGGCAGCGCACGCACCGTTTCTGCTCGCGCTGCGGTGAGCGCACCGTCATCGCCGCCGCCGGACACATCCGTCGCTGCCCGGCCTGCGGCGCGGAGCACTACCCGCGTACGGACCCGGCCGTGATCATGGCCGTGACCGACGAGGACGACCGCATCCTGCTCGGCCGCCAGGTCCACTGGCCCGAAGGCCGCTTCTCGACGCTGGCCGGCTTCGTCGAGCCCGGTGAGTCCATCGAGCAGTCGGTGCGCCGTGAGGTCCTCGAGGAGGTCGGCATCAGCGTCGGCCAGGTCGAGTACGTCGCCAGTCAGCCCTGGCCCTTCCCGTCCAGCCTCATGCTGGGCTTCATGGCCCGCGCCACCTCGACCGAGATCGAGGTCGACGGTGACGAGATCCACGAGGCCCGCTGGTTCTCCCGCGAGGACCTGCGCGCCGCCTTCGAGTCCGGCGAGGTGCTCCCGCCCTACGGCATCTCGATCGCGGCCCGCCTGATCGAGCTCTGGTACGGCAAGCCGCTCCCGACGCGGAGCGCCGCCTGACGCCACCACGTGCTCGCGGGGAGGACCGACCACGAGAAGGCGGCCCCTGAGTTGCCTCAGGAGCCGCCTTCCCCGCACGAGCACGCGGCGCCTAGGCGCCGATCCTCTGCTTCACCTGCGCCAGCGACGGGTTGGTGAGCGTCGAGCCGTCCGGGAACAGCACGGTGGGCACCGTCTGGTTTCCGCCATTCGCCTTCTCCACGAACGCCGCGGACGCCGGGTCCTGCTCGATGTTGATCTCGGTGTACGCGATGCCCTCGCGGTCCATCTGGCTCTTCAGCCGACGGCAGTAGCCGCACCACGTGGTGCTGTACATCGTCACAGTGCCCAGCATGTCTCTCGTGCTCCTCAGGTGGCTCGGGGCGGGTGGTCGCAGTGGTGGAACGTATGTGAAAGGTCCACCATTCCCGGTCCCCGGCACCGACCGGACGTGACGCCTGCCGCATTAATACGACTATCAGTGCCCGCCTGTGGACAACCGGCGCGGCCGTCTCGCGCGACCTGGCAGCATGGCCGTGTGACAGCAGCAACGCACTCCACCCTGTTCCCGCAGGTACCGGACTCCGCCGACGCGGTGCTCGAAGGGCTCGACCCCGAGCAGCGCGAGGTGGCGACGGCCCTGCACGGTCCGGTGTGCGTCCTGGCGGGCGCGGGCACGGGCAAGACCCGGGCGATCACCCACCGCATCGCCTACGGGGTGCGCGCCGGCGTCCTGCACCCCTCCAGCGTCCTCGCCGTCACCTTCACCAACCGCGCGGCCGGGGAGATGCGCGGCCGGCTGCGCCAGCTCGGCGCCGCGGGCGTCCAGGCCCGCACGTTCCACTCGGCCGCCCTGCGTCAGCTCCAGTACTTCTGGCCGAAAGCGATCGGCGGCGCCATGCCCCGGCTCGTCGACCGCAAGATCCAGCTCGTCGCCGACGCGGCCGCCGCCTGCCGCATCCGTCTCGACCGGGGCGAGCTGCGGGACGTCACCGCCGAGATCGAATGGTCCAAGGTCACCCAGACCGTCCCCGCCGACTACGCGCCCGCCGCAGCCAAGGCCGGCCGCGAGTCGCCCCGCGACCCGGCCGAGATCGCCCAGATCTACGCCGCCTACGAGGACGTCAAGCGCGAGCGGTCCGTCATCGACTTCGAGGACGTGCTGCTGCTGACCGTGGCCGTCCTGCAGGACCGGCACGACATCGCCGAGCAGATCCGCGCCCAGTACCAGCACTTCGTGGTCGACGAGTACCAGGACGTCAGCCCCCTCCAGCAGCGCCTGCTGGAGCTGTGGCTGGGCGAGCGCGACAGCCTGTGCGTGGTCGGGGACGCCAGCCAGACGATCTACTCCTTCACGGGGGCGACCCCGGACCATCTGCTCGACTTCCGCATCCGCCACCCCGGTGCCACGGTCGTCAAGCTGGTCCGCGACTACCGCTCCACCCCCCAGGTCGTCCATCTCGCCAACGGCCTGCTCGCCCAGGCCCGTGGCCGGGCCGCCGACCACCGCCTGGAGCTCGTCTCCCAGCGCCCCGCGGGGCCCGAGCCCGTCTACGCCGAGTACACCGACGAGCCCGCCGAGGCGGAAGGCGCGGCCCGCCGGATCCGAGAGCTCATCGATTCGGGGGTCCCGGCCTCCGAGATCGCGATCCTCTTCCGTACGAACGCGCAGTCCGAGACCTACGAGCAGGCTCTGGCCGACGCGGCGGTTCCCTACCAGCTGCGCGGCGCCGAGCGGTTCTTCGACCGCCCGGAGGTGCGCAAGGCGGGCATCGCCCTGCGCGGCGCCGCCCGCTTCGGCGGCAACGACTCGCTCCTCGACGACGTCGTCGACCTCCCTTCCCAAGTGCGTGCCGTGCTGTCGGGAGAGGGCTGGACGACGCAGCCACCGGCCGGCTCCGGCGCCGTGCGAGAGCGCTGGGAGTCCCTCGCCGCCCTGGTGAACCTCGCCCAGGACTTCGCCGCCGCCAAACCGGACGCCACCCTGGCCGACCTCGTCGCCGAACTCGACGAACGGGCGAACGCCCAGCACGCCCCCACCGTCCAGGGCGTCACCCTCGCCTCCCTGCACTCGGCCAAGGGCCTGGAGTGGGACGTCGTCTTCCTGGTCGGTGTGGCCGAGGGCATGATGCCGATCACCTACGCCAAGACCGACGAACAGATCGAGGAGGAACGCCGCCTCCTCTATGTCGGCGTGACCCGCGCGCGCGAACACCTCCACGTCTCCTGGGCGCTCTCCCGCTCGCCCGGGGGCCGACCCAACCGCCGCCCCAGCCGCTTTCTCGACGGACTGCGCCCCGGCTCGACAGCCACCACGGGCCGCACCTCCGCCGGCGGAGCGGGCGGAATCGAGCGCGGAATCCCCGGAACCAGGGAGTCCGCCCCGAGACGGACTCAGCGAGTTCCCGCCCGCTGCCGAGTCTGCGGCCGCACGCTGACCGACCCGGGCGAGATGAAGCTGATGCGCTGCGACGACTGCCCCTCCGACATGAACGAGGGCCTGTACGAGCGGCTGCGTGAATGGCGTGCCGACCAGGCACGCAGTAGCGGCCAGCCCGCCTTCTGCGTGTTCACGGACCGCACCCTGATGGCGATCGCCGAGTTGGCCCCCGACGACGAGCGCGAGCTCGCCCGCATCCCGGGCGTCGGGATGCGCAAGCTCACCCGCTACGGCGCCGACGTACTGGCCATCTGCGCAGGCCAGTCAATCGCCGAGAGCACAGATCAGGACTGACACGAACTCGTCGAAAAAATAGTTTGCGCATGCCCCAGCAATCCCCATAGGTTCTTAGGCACGAGAGCAGCGGCCTTCTCGGAGGCCCTGATTCCGTGTTGTACTTGCATATCCGCAGGACTGGTTCGTCCAGTCCCCCGAGACGCCGAGAGGAGGCGAGTCCAGTGATCAGCATCAACACCAGCTCCGTCAGCATCGTGAAAATGACCGATCGCTCGGCCGTCTCCGCATGCATGCTCGGCGTTTCGAACCTGGGCACCGGTCTGTCCGGCATTCGTGCCGTCCGTCCGGCGTCCTCCTCCGCTGCTCCCGCGGGCCTTCCCGTCCGCGAGCGCAATGAGCGACCGACCAAGGCACTGGAAGCGGCAGTAGCGGCACAGGCGCAGGCCTATGCCTTTACGGCAACCGGTGCCGGATTCCGGAAGCAGACGACGCAGCACCACCAGATGTGGGCCTTCCGTGGGCCAGAACCCTGGAGTGATCCAGCCTGATCGCAGATCAGGCCGGCGCCTTCAGGGCCGCGGAACCCCATCCGGGATCCGCGGCCCTTCTGTTTGTCCCTGAACAGGGATGACGGACCGAAGGAGCCTCGGGACAAGAAAAGAGCCCGGTACCACCACCCCCCGGCCAACCGGCCGGAACGAACAGACGAGGAAGACGAACCGTGCAACTCGAAGCGCACGCCCCGTCCGTACCGCCTTCCGACACGATCCCCAAGCCCGGCTCCACGGAGGACCCCACCTTGACCCCGCTCACTGCGCTCACCGCGCTCGACGACGCCATCGAGAACCTCGGCGTACCGGTCCCGTGCCGTTCCTACGACCCGGAGGTCTTCTTCGCCGAGTCGCCCGCGGACGTCGAGTACGCCAAGTCCCTCTGCCGTACCTGCCCGCTGGTCGAGGCCTGCCTCGCCGGCGCCAAGGAGCGGCGTGAGCCCTGGGGCGTCTGGGGTGGAGAGCTGTTCGTCCAGGGTGTCGTCGTCGCCCGGAAGCGGCCGCGTGGTCGCCCGCGCAAGAACCCGGTCACGGCATGAACACCGCAGGAACGATCGACCGTCCCCTCACGCACGACCCCCAGAAGCAGGCCCCGATGAAGCCGTCCACTTACGAGCCCGCAGGTTCCGCGAACCAAGACTTCACCATCACCGGCGCGAAGGACTCGCGTCAGAACAGGACCCGAGAGATGCAACTCATCCCAGAAGCCATGGCTCGCGCGCATATGCGCGAGCGACTGCAGGAGGCGGAGCGGGATCGACAGGCCCTGCGCCTGCTGGCCGCCCGCCGGATGCAGCGCAGGGCGGAGCGCGCTTCACTGCGTGCCCGCCGGGCGCTCGCCATGGCGGTCATGCAGTAACCCGCCGCCGCACCTGACGTGGGGGCCTCCCGGCCCATGAGGCCGGGCTGCCGCCGCCGACCCCTTACCGCGGGGGCCGGTCCGTTCCGAACGGGCCGGCCCCCGCGGTGCGTTGCACGGACCAGGAGCGTGTTGCCCGACGCGGAGTTATCGTCGCCGGATGACCAGTCCTTCAGGAGGCACCGGCGACGGCTCCGCCGCGCAGCCGCAGCGCTTCGTCTGTGCCCGCTGCGGCACATCGGCCGACGCCCTGACCGACGGTCCGCCGCTCACCTGGACCTACTCCGTGGAGGACGGCACCCGCCGCCACTACTGCGAGAGGTGCTCCCGGGAGAACCTCAGGTCCATCGAGGGGCGCCTGGACTCGGACTGGTGGTGACACCCACGGCCCGCACTCACGCCTCCGCCACCGCTTCCTCACCGTCCGCCGGGTCCTCCGGGACGAACCCCGGCAGCCACTCCTCCAGCTCCTCGCGCAACCGCACTGTGGCCCCGAGCTGGCACAGCACGCCGATCGTGCTCAGCGTCACCCGGTGGATCAGCAGATAGGACGGGGGCAGGTTGAGCTGCTTGCCGAGCTGGTAGGCGGGGGAGCGGATGTCGGCGACACGGGCGGCCTGGCTGCGCATCCAGCCCCGGGTGAAGGTGAACTCCTCGACCTGGGCCGGCTCGATGATCGGCAGCAGGTAGTCCATGACGGCGTCCGGGTCCAGCTCTATCGTCTCCTTGACGAACCCTTCGACGCGCAGCAGCTCGTAGACCGCCTCGGCTTCCCCGTCGAGGGTCATCCGCAGGGACTCGCCGATGGTGGCCGGCAGTCCGCCGGGAAGCCGGTCGACCGTGCCGAAGTCGAGGACGCCGAGGCGCCAGTCGTCCTCGCCCTCCGGGCCGCCGGGCAGGAGCCGGAAGTTGCCCGGGTGGGGGTCGGCGTGCAGCAGGCCCGTGCGGGCGGGGCCGGAGAACAGGAAGCGGGCCAAGAGCTGACCGGCCCGATCGCGCTGCTCCTCGGTCCCGTCCGAGATGATCTCCGACAGCGGGATGCCGTCCATCCACTCGGTGACCAGGACCTGGTCGGACTGGTGGACCACCTGCGGCACGACCACGTCCGGGTCGTCCGCGAACTCCTCCGCGTGGGCCTGCTGGGCCTGGGCCTCCAGACCGTAGTCCAGCTCCTCCGAGACGCGGTCCTTCAGTTCCGTGATCAGCGGCTTGATGTCCATGCCGGGGATCAGCGGGCCGAGCAGCCGTGAGAAGCGGCTCAGCTGGTTCAGATCCGACAGCAGCGCTTCACCGGCGCCCGGGTACTGCACCTTGACCGCGACCTCGCGGCCGTCGTGCCACACCCCCCGGTGGACCTGGCCGATCGAGGCCGCCGCTGCGGGCTTGTCCTCGAATTCCAGGAACAGCTCGTGCCAGCCCTCGCCGAGCCGCTCTTCCAGCACCGCGTGCACAGTGCGGGTCGGCATGGGCGGCGCGGCCTCCTGGAGCTTGGTCAGTGCGGCCCGGTAGGGGCCGGCCACCTCCTCGGGCAGCGCGGACTCGAAGACGGACAGGGCCTGGCCGAACTTCATCGCCCCGCCCTTGAGCTCGCCGAGCACCTTGAACAGCTGTTCAGCCGTGCGCTGTTGAAGTTCGCGGCCGACGAGTTCGGCGGATTCGCCGACGATCCGCTTGCCGAATCCCCAGGTCGCCCGCCCGGCGATGCCGAGCGGAAGCGCGGCGAGCTTGGCGGTCCGGGTAACCGCCTTCCGGGGAAGATCAGACATGCGCCCTCCAAGTCCCAGCCGGCCGCTCCGCCTCTGCCTCACGGCACTGCTCCGACGGCCGTTGCACCGCCATTGTCTCGTGCGACTCCCCGTCCTCCGAGAGGTGCTCCCCTTTTCCTCTCTCCACCGCCGCGCACGGGCATGCCGGATGCGCCCGGATCGACCGCGTATGCCAGCGGAGACCGTGGACGGAGACCTCCCAGCGTGACCCGGCGCTGGAGGGGAGACCGCCGTCCAGGAAGGCGAGCGCGTGGGCGGCCGCCAGCCCGGCCACGGTCGTGGCCAGCGTCAGATCGCAGGGCCGGACCTGCCGCTGCCGGCCGGAGCGCCACTGGGCGACCAGGCGCGGCCAGGCCGGGTCCCGGTCGGTTCGGCCCTCCTGCAGACACCCCGCGCAGCTCGTCTCCCCGGGCAGCACGAGAGGGCCGACCACGCCGGTGCCCTCCACGACACCGGCGTACAGATGGGGTGTCCCGGATGCCATCAGCGGCTCGGCGGTTGCCGGGTCGGGCGCGTGCACCGCGACATCGTCCCGCGGGGCGATGATCACCAGCGAGAATCCCGGATCCCCCGCGTCCGGGTTCTCCTCCCGCCGTGATGCCTGGGCCGTCGCGCGGCGCCGCGGCCGGTCCGGGGCCGCCCGGCGCACGGCACGCCGGGCCGACTCGTCCCTCCGGTCGCCGACGGACTCCGCGGGAAGCCCGCCCGGCGCGACGTCCCACGGCTCCACACGGCCGCCGTCGAGCACGTCCACGTCGCCCACGCCGGCCCCGGCCAGGAGCGAGGCCAGCACCGCACCCACCCGGCCCGCGCCGCGTACCTGCACGCGCTGGGAGCGCCGGGCGGCCAGCTGCCCGATCGCGTCCCCGGGGGCCGAGGTCGTCAGGGACAGGGAGGCCAGGTCCGGGCGCAGCCGGTCGAGGACCTCCTTCTTCTTCCGCAGGGCGTCGGCGGCCGGCCCGCCGCCCCGGGCGTCGTCCAGCAGCCCGGCCCCGGCGAGCCCTCGCACCAGCTTGTCGACATGACCGTCGGGCAGGTCCACGCGGCGTCCCTCCTCGCGCAGGAGCTCCAGTCCCCGCGTGCCGTTCAACAGGTCGAGGAAGCTGCCCGTCGCCAGGTCCATCGGACCGAGAGTCATCGCATGCGCCGGTGTCATGCCGAACTGCACGGTATTGAGGTCGCGCCAGCCGCGCCTGAGCGCGGGTTTCACCATCGGATGCATGACAGGCCCCCGTTTGCCGTAGATCGTCCTCGTATGCCGGCGGAGTGAGGTGCGGGCTCGGGCGGGTCACGCCCAGGCCGGTCGCAAGGAGGGTCCCCGCTCGGGCCCCACCCGGACACGGGCGCGCCCGGCGCAGGCAGGACCCGAGCGCGGCAGACGGCCCCTGGACCCGGACCGGCCCCGCCATCGCTTCGCCGACGGGATCCAGCATGCCCAACCCCGCCGCCGGCTGCCGAAAGTTGTCCACAGGTGCGGGTATTCGTCGTACAAATCCGGCGGCTGGTGGGGGGTGGCGGCGCCGAACCCTCCCGGAGTCGGGACTTCCCCGTGTGCAGCGGGTAACGTCGGGGCGTGCCCGCCGACCCACTGCACCGCGCCGGAACGCCACACCGCAGCAAGACGAGCCAGCCGCCGAGCGGCTCGGGGGCGAGCGCGATCGAGGTCCGCAGGAGCACCCGCCGACGCAGAACGGTCTCCGCGTACCGCGAGGGCGATCGCACCGTGGTGCTCATCCCCGCCCGCATGTCCGAGGCGGAGGAGCAGCGCTGGGTGAACGTCATGCTCGACAAGCTGGCCGCCCAGGAGAGCAAGCGGGCCCTTGGCGACGCCGAGCTGGCCGAGCGGGCCCGGCGCCTGTCGGACCAGTACTTCGGCGGACGGGCCCGGCCCGTGACGGTGCGCTGGGTGACCAACCAGAACACGCGCTGGGGATCCTGCACCCCCGCCGAGGGCAGCATCCGTCTCTCGCACCGCCTCCAGGGCATGCCCGAGTACGTCGTCGACTACGTCCTCCTCCACGAACTCGCCCATCTGCTCGTCCCCGGACACGGACCACGCTTCTGGGAACTCCTCAAGGCCTATCCGCGTACCGAGCGGGCCCGGGGATACCTCGAAGGCGTGGTCGCCGCCGAGCGGTTGCCCCATGTACCCGGCGCGCGGGGGGAGAGCCCCGCGGGGTGACCGGCCGCTTTCCGCGAGCGAACAGCCGATACGGCCGAGCGGCCGTTCTGTACCGGCTCTGTACCGACCTCGTCCGGTGTCCGAGTTTGCCGTTAGCCTGGCGCGACGCAATCACGTTCTGGATGGGGGACGGTCGTTACGCATGGCCAGGGAATTCCAACGCGGCCACAAGGCCAGGATCAGTGACCTCACCGCGGGCACCGATCTGTACGTAGGTGTACAGATCGCCGGCCCCGGACTGAGCTTCGACATCAGCTGCTTCGGCCTCGACGCCGATGAACGGCTCTCGGACGACCGGTACTTCGTCTTCTTCAACCAGCCGAAGTCCCCCGAGGAGTCCATTCAGCTCCTGGGCGCCCAGGCGGGCGACACGGAGTCCTTCCGCGTGACGCTCGACCGGATCCCGTCGCAGATCCAGAAGCTGTCCTTCACGGCGACGATCGACGGCGCCGGGCAGATGTCGCAGATCGCCTCCGGCTACATCCGCATCGTCGCGGGTGGCGAGGAGGTGGCGCGCTACTCCTTCAACGGCTCGGAGTTCTCCACCGAACGGGCCGTGATGCTGGGCGACTTCTACCTGAAGGACGTCTGGCGGTTCGCCGCGGTCGGGCAGGGCTTCGACGGCGGCCTGGACGCGCTGCTGAAGAACTTCGGCGGCGAGGTGGCCGAGGAGGAGACGCCCGCGCCCGCCCCGCAGCAGCCGCAGGCGGGCGCCGCACCGGGCTTCGCCCCGCCCGCGTTCGGCGTCCCCGGCACTCCGGAACCCGCTCCGGCC
>NZ_JAIGQA010000225.1:0-12132 GCF_019733245.1 Streptomyces sp. WAC04114 | reverse complement strand
AACCCCCAGCCCCGCCCTCAGCGTCCCGTCCGGTCCAGTCGCCGTAGGACCGTCCGCTCCTCCTCCGTCAGCGGTGCCCCCACCGCCGCCGGCAACGGCGGCCCGCTCAGCGTCGCCAGCACCGTCGAGGGCCGCAGCAGCCGCGTCGGCCCCGTCGTCATGCTCATCACGTCCCAGAGCGCCGACGCCGCCGGGTACGAGCCGGTCGCCGTGCGGATCATGCGGCGGGTGTAGGCGGTGACCAGACGGTCGGCGACCCCGGGAGACCCCCCGCGCGTGCCCGGGTACCAGACGTCCTGGCTCACCGCCATCGTCCACGCGGCCTCCACCGGCCTGGCCGCCCGCCGCTGCACCCGCCGGGCGACCCCGGGCTCGCCGAGGCCGGAGCCGGACCGCCGCAGCTCCCGGGCCAGCTCCCGGGCGCCCAGCGCGGCCACCGACATGCCCTGCCCATAGGCGGGGTTGAACGTGGCCAGCGCGTCACCGAGGACGACGAGGCGGTCGGGCCAGGAGCGGACCTTCTCCAGGTACCGGCGGTGATTGCTGGTGCTGCGGCTGACGTGGACCTCGGTGAGCGGCTCCGCGCCGGAGATCAGCCGGCCCACGATGGGGTCGGGCAGATCCAGGGTGTACCGGAGGAACGCGTCCGGATCCGAAGGCGGTTCGCCGCCGCCCCGCGTGCCGGCGAGGCTGACCATCCAGCGGTCCCCCTCGATCGGCAGCACCATGCCGCTGCGGCCGGGCCGTCCCCGGTACGGGTCGGCCTGCACCATGGTCAGGGGGAATCGCCCGGCCCCCTCGGGCGTGCGGTAGAGGCGGGTGGCGTTCACCAGGCCGGCGTCCACCGTCTTCTCGCGCACGTCCTCGACGCCCAGCCGCGCCAGCCAGTGCACGATCCGGGAGCCGCGTCCGCTCGCGTCCACCACGAAGTCGGCGGCGAGGTCCTCCTCCCCGGCCGCGGTCGACAGCCGCACCCCGGTCACCCGCTGCCGCGACCCCGTCAGCTCCACCACCCGCGCCTTGCGGATCACCACCGCGGTGCCGTCCAGCACGGCGCCTCGCACCGCCCAGTCGAGCAGGGCCCGGGTGGAGGTCAGCATCCGCGGCCCGGGGTGACGCCAGCGCCGCAACCAGCCCTCGGGCGTGAGGGCGACCATGCCCGAGCCGAGCGGTATCTCGTGCGCACCGGCGGCGAGCAGGTGCTTGCGCATGCTCACGCCCGGCACCAGTTCCTCCATGGGGGCCAGCCCGCCGGCCATGAGGAGATGCGCGTGACGTCCCTGCGGCAGGCCCTTGCGGTGCTCCGGCCCCTCGGGCAGATCGTCGCGGTCGAGCACGATCACCTCGTCCGCGACGGCGGACAGGGCCGCCGCGGCCAGCATTCCGGCCAGACCCGCACCGATGACGACTGCTCTACGCGACATGCGACTCCTCGCACTCAGCCATGAAGGCTCCTTTGCCCTACCGGGCATTCCCCGTCGTCCGGCCCCCGCCGCGCGGCGCACAACGCCCTCCGCCGGCACCGGTTTCGAGCCATGCGGGCCCCGCCCCGGACGGCTCTCACCGTACCTTCACGTACCGTGTCCGCGGCCCCCCTGTGCGGTTCAGCCGGTGAGGGACTTGCCGTCCGTGGTGTCACGTGCCAGGGCGCGGACCGCCCGCAGGTCCTCCGGGCGGCGCAGGACCCGGGACACGGCGCCGATCTCGCGCAGCAGATCCGTGGTGTCGCGGGCACCGCTGCCGTCGTCCTCCCCGGTCCGGTTCCTGGCCTCGATCGCGTCCAGGATCGCCGCGGTGGCGGCGAGCGCCTTCGCCAGGTCGGGCGGGTGTCCGAGGGCGAGGGCGGCTTCGTGGAACCGTTCGCGCCGGTCCTCGTCGATGTGCCGGGCGAGCGGCAGCAGCACGTCGCGGATGAACGTCTCCCGGCGCACCAGCCGCAGTTCCGGCGTCGCGCGCAGCAGGAACGGGACCCCCGCGCCGTTGACCGTCCTCATCAGCAGGTACAGCGGCCGCAGTTCGTGGAGGGCGAGCCGGACGTGCCAGCGGCCGTGCAGGTACTGGCCGGCGTGCGGGAGGATGAAGCCGACCGCGATGAGCACGGCGGACAGGCAGGCGAGCGGCGGGGCGACGGCCGTGCTCAGCCAGTCCACGTTCCTCCCGGACCAACGGGCCACCACGGCACTGATCTTGGCGGCGTCGAAGAGCAACTGCGCCGCGTAGCCCACGCCGAGGAACTTCAGCCCCCAGCGCAGCAGCGAGTCGAGCCCGTCCGTGCGGACCCAGTTCCAGATCAGCCCGTTGGTGACCAGCGCGGCCAGGGTGTGCGCGAGCAGGTAGAGCACGATCATCTCGCGCATGTACGGGGTGTTCGCGTAGTACGTGTCGAGATCCCGCAGCCGCTCCTGCGGTACGTCCGCGAGAGCGAACAGCACCCACATCGCGACGATCACACTCGCATAGACCACCACGACCCCCCGCATCGCACGCCGGGTGTGGTCCGAGCGGTCGGACAGGCCGTTGCGCCAGGAGATGATCAGCAGCAGGCAGGAGGCGCAGAACGCGGTGAGCAGCGAGTAGACCCAGGGGCCGGAGAAGTTCGCCACCCCGGTGAGCCGGTTCACCCGGGCGATCGTCGACGGTGCCACGAAGACGAACACCGCGCAGGCGAGCAGCAGCAGCCCGCCGACCGCGCGCAGCAACGGGTCCTTCCAGAGCCGGATGATGCTCGGCAGCTTGATGGCCAGGGCGGCGGCGAGGACCCCCGCGGGGATCCACCAGAAGTTCGGATAGAACTGGTTGACGAACTCGGCCGGGGTGAGCGCCACCGTCGTCACGGGGCCGCACCTCCTCGCGGTCCCCGGTAGCCCAGCGACCGTTGCAGGGGTTCGAGGGGTACGTCCGGTCCGCGCCCGCCCGGCAGCAGGGCCCGGCAGCGCGCCGCCAGTTGATGCCCGAAGGCGTCGGCCTCGGACTCGTCCCGTTCCCGGGAGCCGTTGCGGGCGGCCACGGTCAGCGCGACGTCCTCCCATCCCGGCCGGTCGGCGAACGCGTCGGCCGCCGCCGCACCCGCCCCCTCGTGATGCCGGTGCCCCGCGTGCAGATGCCACAACTCGTGCCCGAGTATGACCAGTTGCTGCACGGCCTCGGCCCGTTCCTCGACGATGACGAGGTCGAAGTCCTGGAACTCCATCCACAGGCCGGTCACTTCGATCTCGTCCGGGAAGCGTTCGAAGCGGAGCTCGACGGGACGTCCGCCGCGCCGGGTGCTCATCTCCTCACACAGCGCCCGGCACAGCGACCGTACGTCGCTGGGGTGGCGGGGTCTTGCCCGGACCGCGGTGGCGAGCTCGGCGGCCAGGCCGCGCATGGCTGAGCCACTGCGTGGGCGCCTGAGCGCGGCGGTGACTCGGGCGGCCCTGATCCGCGCGCCCGCGATGTCCATCGCTCCCCCTTCTCACCGCCGTCCCGTCGACCGGCGACGGCCCTGCCCGGCGCGTCCGAGACTACGCGCCCGAAAGTGTGTGCGTCATGCGATCCGGCGTCCGATGTTCAACGGAGAACGACCGTTCCTGCCCGGAACCTCCGGTCCGAAATCCGGCCGGACCATTGACGGGCAAGCGCTTCGAATTTACGGTCCCGTTCGAAGTCACGAGCGCTATCCGAAATACCGAACGATCTCTGATCGTCGATCGCAAGGGCAGGGCACGGGACGAGCTATGGGCCCAACTCATGCCTGGCAGGCCAATAACGCCCTTCTTTCAGGGGCGCGGGGAACTGCGCGATCAACCCCCACGCACCCGCAGCCGAAACCGAACCTCGAAAGGCAAGCATGAACACCGCCCGCTTCACCCTCGACCCCGCATTCACCGTCGGCGAGGTCAACCCTCGCCTCTTCGGCAGCTTCGTGGAACACCTCGGCCGCTGCGTCTACACCGGCGTCTTCGAACCCGACCACCCCACCGCGGACGCGGCAGGCCTGCGCCAGGACGTCCTGGACCTCGTGAAGGAACTCGGCGTCACCGCCATCCGCTACCCCGGCGGCAACTTCGTCTCCGGCTACAAGTGGGAGGACTCCGTCGGCCCGGTCGAGGACCGCCCCCGCCGCCTCGACCTCGCCTGGCGCTCCACGGAGACCAACCGCTTCGGCCTCTCCGAGTACATCGCCTTCCTGAAGAAGATCGGCCCCCAGGCCGAGCCCATGATGGCCCTCAACCTCGGCACCCGGGGTGTCGCCGAGGCCCTCGAACTCCAGGAGTACGCCAACCACCCCGCCGGCACGGCCCTGTCCGACCTCCGTGCCGCGCACGGCGACAAGGACCCCTTCGGCATCAAGCTGTGGTGCCTGGGCAACGAGATGGACGGCCCCTGGCAGACCGGCCACAAGACGGCGCAGGAGTACGGCCGGGCCGCCGCCGAGACCGCCCGCGCGATGCGCCAGATCGACCCGGGCGTCGAACTCGTCGCCTGCGGCTCCTCCAGCCAGTCCATGCCGACCTTCGCCGCGTGGGAGGCGACGGTCCTGGAGGAGACGTACGACCTCGTCGACTACATCTCCCTGCACGCCTACTACCAGCCCGAGGACGGCGACCTCGACTCCTTCCTGGCCTCCGCCGTCGACATGGAGTCCTTCATCGAGAATGTGGTCGCCACCGCCGACCACATCGGCGCGAAGCTGAAGTCGAAGAAGAAGATCAACCTCTCCTTCGACGAGTGGAACGTCTGGTACATGTCGCGGTGGCACGAGATCGAGAACTCCGGCGCGCGGGACTGGGCGGAGGCCCCGCGCCTCCTGGAGGACAACTACAGCGTCATGGACGCGGTCGTCTTCGGCTCGCTCCTCATCGCCCTGCTCCGGCACGCCGACCGCGTCACGGTCGCCTGCCTCGCCCAGCTCGTCAACGTCATCGCGCCGATCATGACCGAGCCCGGCGGCCCCGCCTGGCGCCAGACCACGTTCTTCCCGTTCGCGCAGGCCAGCACGTACGGCCGCGGCGAAGTCCTCGACGTCCGCGTGGACTCACCGACGTACGAGACGAAGAAGTACGGCGAGACCGACCTGCTGCACGCCACCGCCGTGCGCGCCGAGGACGGCACGGTCACCGTCTTCGCCGTCAACCGCGGCCGCACCGACGCCCTGCCCCTCGACGTCGCCCTGAGCGGCCTCGGCCTCACGCGGGTCGTCGAGCACAGCGCCCTCGCGGACACCGACCCCGACGCCCGCAACACCCTCGACGACCCCGAGCGGGTCGCCCCGCACACGGTCGACGGCACCGCGCTCCGGGACGGCACGCTCAGCGCCGTCCTGGAGCCGCTGTCCTGGAACGTGATCCGGCTGGCGTGACGGCCGCGGTCAGCGTTCGACGCGCAGCAGGGCGGTCGAGGACGCCGAGGCCGACGTCGTCCCGACCGCCCAGTAGCCGTCCGAGCCCGGCACCTTCGCCAGGGCGTTCATGACGACCGGGGTCGTGGCGACGGGCGCCCGCTCGCCCACCCAGGCCATCCGTCCCAGCGCAGGTAGTGGGCCCGGGTCTGGTCCCAGAAGTCCCACCCCGCGATCCGGTCGGGCCGTCCCTGCGCGTCGGCGACGATCCCGTTCAGCATGCCGACACCGAACGGCTGGGTCACGCCCCGCCAGGTGCTGCCGTCACCGTGCAGGAGCAGCACACCCGGCGGCTTGCCGATCGGGCCGCCCACGCCGTAGTCGTGGCCGACGGGCCACAGGTCGTCGTCGGCGACCGGCAGAAGGCAATGCGCGCGGACGCCCCGATCCGGTCACACCGGCTTCACGGGCACGCCTCCGGCCGCCGCGCCCAGCAGCGTCAGCCGCGCCTCTCCGGGCCCGGACGGTGTGGTCCCGTCGGACAACACCGCCAGCGCCAATGTGTTGGCACCCCGTGTGCGCAGGATCCCGTTGGGCAGCACGAAGGTGTGCTGCGGGCCCACGTCGTTGATGTACTGGCCCATGTTCCAGCCGTTGAGGAAGATCTGGACGCGGTAGGCCCGGCCCGGGTCGTCGTCGAGGACGAGCCCGATCGAGGCGTCGACCCCCGGGGCGACGTCCAGCCGGAAGTCCGTCCGGTACCAGGTGACGCCCTGCCGCCGGTCGGCCCGGGGGAGTTCGGCGTCCTTCCAGTCCCCGTCGTCGTACTCGGGCAGATGCCAGCCCTCGCGCTCCCCGTGCAGCCCGCCGTTGTTCATCGGCCCGCGCACGGGATCGGGCGTGGAAGCGCCCTGGATCCGCCATGTCACCTCGGGGGTGCCGCCCTCGAAGGTGACGGCGGTCAGACCCCGCGCGGCCTTGTGCGTGTCGAGGGCCTCGCCGTCCATGTCGTGCTGCATCGGCCGCACGAGCACCGACAGCACGTGCCGGTCACGCTTCCCGTCCCGGGCCTCACGGAACCTCACCCGCAACTCCTCGGGCAGGGCGAAGTCGGCCTTGGCGGTCCACGTCCCCTGCCGCGCCCGCTCCTTGTCCGGCACCGGCATGCGGTGCGTGCCCAGCGGCTCTCCGTCCAGCCAGGCCATCAGCAGGCCCTGCGTGCCCGTGCTGTAGGCGAGGGAGACCGACTCGATGCCGTTCTCGTCGCTCCACTCGCCCCGGTACCAGACGTCGCCGTAGTGGAAGCCGTAGTCGTCGGCGAACAGGACGGGCTGCCCGTCGGGCACGGGCGTGGCGCTGAAGGTCGTCTCCTTGTCGGCCGTCGTCCAGTCCGAGTCGTCGAAGTCCGGCTCGGACTCCGGGTTCCCGGCCCGGCGCCGCCAGCCGTCGAGGGCGGGCAGGGCCGGCCGGGTCACCCCGGGCAGCGGCCGCAGCGCCAGCAGGCTGCCGGAGGCGCTGATCCGGGTCGCGACCGGGCGCCCGTTCCAGGTGACGTGCGTGATCCCGCGCGGTCCCCACACCTCCAGGCCGGTCTGCCCGGTGGTGTCTCCGGTGAGATGGACCGTGGAGTCGCGCAGCTCCGCCGAGCGCAGCAGGGCGGGGCCGTAGACGAGGAGCGGGCCGGACGGCGTCTCGTACGGCCACAGCCGCAGGGAGGTCGCGTCGTCGGCGAACAGCACCAGCATCTGTGTGTCCACGCCGTCGCCCTCGACCCGCACCCGGCTCAGCCCGCCGGCGCCGAGCGGGGCGGTGATGTTCAGCTTGTTGAGGTTCCAGGACCACGCCGGCTCCGCGTCCAGCCGCATGGGAGTCGGCTCGTCGGGGCACTCCAGCACGACCTGCGCGAGATCGCCCCGCCTCCCCGCGAACACGGCGATCTCCTGCCGCCCGGCGGTCAGGCTCAGCATCGGCTGCACGGTGGCGTGCACCAGCGTCCGCTTCCCGAGCTTCAGATCGGCGGCGATCAGCTTGGCGTCCCGCGCGGGGACCATGACGGGCACGTCGATCCCGGCGTCCGGCAGGGTCACGGAGACCGCCTCGGCGGAGTCGTTGCGCAGGACGTAGAAGCGGGCCCCGGTGTCGGGGTTGGTCAGGGGGTAGACCTTGATCCGCTTGTCGGTGGCGCGCACGGCCTTCGCCCGGTTCAGCTTGGCGAGGTCGGGCAGGTGGCGCAGCGCCTGCCCGATCTGGTGCATCGAGGCGAGCTTGGGAGTGGCGTTGCGGGCCTCGTCGAAGGCCGCGCCGTAGTCGTACGACGTGTAGACGGCCGGTGCGGGCAGCCAGCCCCAGGAGGTGCCGCCGAACGTCATGTAGACGTTGTGCAGCGTGATGCCGTTGGCGAGGTTGGTCAGGTAGAAGCGCCGCTCGTACGCCGCGTCCCGGGTCCGCCGTGCCTCGGCGTACCCCTTGCCGTCGAACGCCGCCCCGCCCCACGGGTCGAACCAGCCCCCGCCGAACTCGGGCACGAACCCGGGCGTCCTCGGACTGGCCGTGGCCCCGCCCTTGGCGCCGCCCGCCCCGAAGAGCCCCCAGTCGGGCGGCACCTGCTCCGGCTCCGGATACCCGTCGAACCCGTACAGCCAGCGCCCCTTCTCCCCGCCGGTGCCGAAGGACCCCGGGGTCCAGTGACCGTTACGGCCCTTGTCGTTGTGGAACAGCGGCACGTCGATGCCGTCGGCGCGGACCTTCTCGTACAGGTACGACATGTAGGCGCGCCCGGACGGCTCGTCGACGAGCGCGTCGTACTCGTTCTCGATCTGGTAGAGCAGGACCGTGCCCGTGCCCCGCGTGAACAGGCGTTTCGCGACGATGGCGTTGACGGCGGTCAGCCACTCGTCGACGTACTTCAGATACGTCGGGTCGGAGGTCCGGGCCCGGCCCTCGGTGGCGGTCAGCCAGCCCGGGAAGCCGCCCGCGTCGACCTCCGCGTTGATGTACGGCCCGGGCCGCAGGATCACGTACAGCCCCGCCTCGGCGGCCGTCCGCAGGAAGAGGTCCAGGTCGCGCACGCCGGTGAAGTCGTAGCGGCCGGGGGCGGGGGAGTGGTGGTTCCAGGCGACGTACACGCTGACGGCGTTGTAGCCGTGGGCCCGCATCTTCTCCAGCACGTCCCGCCACAGCGACGGGCTAGGCAGCCGGAAGGGGTGCATCTCGCCCGACCAGAGCACCAGGCGGCGGCCGTCGACCAGCAGCGAGTAGTGGTCGAAGCCGATCTCGTGCGGTCGGCCGTCCGCGCTCGGCACCGGTGGCGGCGGGCCGGTGGGCGCGGTGCGTGCCGGGTTGGCGGAGGTCGGCGACCCGCTGCCGGTCAGCGCGAAGCCGAGCGCCGCCGTGCCGGCCAGAGCGTGGAAGGTACGCCTGCTGAGCTCCAAGGGAGCGCCTCCTGTTGTGCCTTGCGATATGTGGTGCGTGGTGCGTGGTGCGTGGTGCGCGCTGCGTGTGTTCGTCGTGCGGGGTGCGTGTGCACGCTGTGGTGCGCGGTGCGTGTGCTCAATGTCTACAGGGTCACGGGACAATGGTCCTATGAGGATCTCGGCACGAGCGGACTACGCGGTACGAGCGGTCGTGGAACTGGCCGTCCGGCAGGGGGAGGGGCCGGTCAAGGCGGAGGCCGTCGCCACCGCGCAGGACATCCCCCACAAGTTCCTGGAGGGGATCCTCGGGGATCTGCGGCGCGGCGGGGTCGTCGACAGCCGGCGCGGCGGGGGCGGCGGCTACCGGCTGGCCCGGGAGGCCGCGGAGATCACGGTCGCGGACGTGATCCGGGCCGTGGACGGGCCGATCGTCTCGGTGCGCGGCGAACGGCCGACCGGTCTCGCCTACTCCGGCACCGCAGAGCCGCTGCTGCCGCTGTGGATCGCCCTGCGGGCCAATGTGCGCAGGATCCTGGAGGGCGTGACGATCGCCGACCTCGCGGCCGGGGCGCTGCCGGAGCAGGTGGAGCGGCTGGCGGCGGAACCGGCGGCCTGGGAGAACCCCTGAGGGGCTGCGGCCGTGCGCGGCGCTGTGCGTGATCCTCATTCCGTCCTCGGGATGTCCTCGGTCTGACGCACTGGTGCAAGCACCCTATGTGCCTGCCGGCATCCCAGTGAATTCCCGCCAGTGTGAATGGCCGGAGAGCGCCCTGGCCCACCCCTGCCGTGCTGCGTACGATGCGACCGCTCCCGCTCTTCACATCCCCTTCATGGAATGGTCACAGGTCGGGGGCGCGCACGCACGTTGACATGCGCATGATCAAACACCGTCACGATCCACCCCCCACGAACCGATGGGAGAACCATGGCCGGTGGCCTGCTCCTGAGCGGTGCGGTAGCCGCGCTCCTCACCAGCGCACTTCCCGCACAAACCCCGTCCTCCGGCGGGTTCGACGACCCGCCCCCGGACAAGATCATCATCCAGGTCGCCACGGTGAACGGCTCCGGCTGCCCGCAGGGCACGGCAGCGGTCGCCGTCTCCGAGGACAACACCGCCTTCACGGTGACCTACAGCGACTACCTGGCGCAGGCCGGCGGAAACTCCGACCCGACCGCGTTCCGCAGGAACTGCCAGCTCAACCTCAAGGTCCACGTCCCCGGCGGCTTCACCTACGCCATCGCGAGCGCGGACTACCGGGGATTCGCCTCCCTCCAGCGGGGCGCGAGCGCCACCCAGCGGGCCTCGTACTACTTCCAGGGCTCGCCCAGCACGGTGTTCAGGAACCACCCCTTCAGCGGCCCTCTCAACGACAACTGGCAGGCCACCGACGAGACCGACTGGGCCCAACTGGTCTACGCACCCTGCGGAGTCCAGCGCAACTTCAACATCAACACCGAGATCCGCGTCAACGCCGGCACCCAGTCGGCCGACAAGGTCAGCTTCATGACGATGGACTCCACCGACGGGGACATCAGCACGGTGTACCACCTGGCGTGGAAGGAGTGCCCGAAGAAGTCGTGACGGTGTGAACAGGGGCGGCCTCACCGGGCCGGCGGTCCGACGAGCCGCCCCTCGTGCTCCGGCGCCGACGCTGCGGCGAGGTCCGATCAGCCCCGGGGCGCCAGCGCCGCCGCGGTGGCCCGCGCGAACGCCTCCGGATTGTCCAGCATGATGTTGTGACCGCAGTCGGGGATCGCGACCACGGACACGCCCGCCTCGCCGAGGGCGTCACAGCCCGGGAGCGGCCCGTCCGCCTCGGGGAGCAGGAAGGTGCGGGGGATCTCCAGGTCCAGCAAGAGCTCCCGCATCGTGGGGTCCGTGCCACGGGTCAGATGGAACGCGCTGCGGTGCAGGGCCTCGCGGCCGGCCAGACGCATCGTGGACCACCAGTGGGCGCCGACCCGGTCGCGGACCTCCTCCCAGCCGCCGCCCGCCACGAACTCCTCCTCGGAGTAGGCGGCGATGCCACTGCTGCTAGGGGAGCCCGGCGTACGCGGGATCGGGTCGAGGTTGGCGTCGACGAGCACCAGCCGGGACACCAGGCGCGGATGGCGGGCCGCCAGGACGATCGCCACCGAGCCGCCCATGCTGTGCGCGACCACATCGGCGCCCGAAACCCCCGCGGCGGTCAGGGCCTCGGCGAGCGCGTCGGCGTGCGATTCGAGGGTGTAGTCGAAGGTCGTCGGGCGGTCGCTGATGCCGTGGCCCAGCAGGTCGACCAGCAGCGACCGGTGCCCGGCCAGCAGCGGATGGACCGCGGCCCCGGTGAAGTAGGCGGGCGATGTGGCGCCCAGTCCGTGCACGTAGACCCGCGGCGGCTCCTGCCCCGGCAGTTCGACCCAGCGGATCTGGTCGCCCTCGGGCGTTACGGCGGCGCTGCGCACGGTCTGCTCTCCTGTGGTCACGAGGATGGGAGACACGAGAGTAGCCACTGAGGTTGGATGAGCCATGGAGTTCTTCTGCCACCACCGCGACCGGCCCGGCTCCCTGCCGCTGCGGGAGGAGCTGGGGGAGGCGCACTGGGCCTATATGGACCGGTACGAGGCGGAGTTGATCGCCCGGGGGCCGACCTTCGCCGAGGACGGGGAGACCCCCACCGGCAGTGTGCACATCGTCGACCTGCCGGATCCCGCCGCCGCGCGGGCGTTCGCCTTCGACGAGCCCAACTACCAGGCCGGGGTGTACCGGGACGTCCTGCTGCGGCGCTGGCGGAACCTGCTGGGCCGGACCATGTGGGAGTTCCCGGGCGGGCGAACGGGCGGCGACCGCCACCTCGTGCTCGGACTCGGGCCCTCGACCGGATCCGCTCTCGAAGTGCCGGACAACCGGGACGAGTTGATTGCGTTCGGCCCCCTGCTGTCCGACGACGGTGAGGTCTGGGTGGGCACGGCCGCACTGGTCCGGGCCCCCGACGCGGAGGCAGCCCGTGCCGTGCTGCCCGGGGGGCGGTACGCGGCCGTCGAGGTCCACGCGTGGGAGTTCGGCGGGCGACGGTGACGAGTGCGGCCCGGAGCCCACTGAAGCCGGTGAGCTCCGGGCCGGGGCCGTGCCAGCCCTGCTCCACACCCAGGGGCAGCGCACCCGCGTAGCCCGCCGACGTGGTGCTGCCGGGGGCGTTGAACCGTCGGGGGACAGAGTCACGTCCGTGTGGCGCCCACGGCCAGGGCGGCCGCGGTGGCGCCGGTGGCCGGTTCGGCAAAGTGACGGTGCGTCAAGCAGCTTGTGAGGCGGACTTGAAATGCTTTGTTAGGCACGGGTGTTGAGTACGGCATGAGGGGCGCGGAGAACTGCGCGATCAGCCACCCCCGACCCGCGCCCGCCGAACTACCCCGCCTGCC
>NZ_JAIGQA010000224.1:0-12162 GCF_019733245.1 Streptomyces sp. WAC04114 | reverse complement strand
CACCCAGGCACTTCTCCGCCTGGCCCGACAGCGCATCAACGTGCTGTTCGCAATGCTCCGCGACGGCACCATCTACGAACCCCGAACCCCACGCCTCGCTTGACGAAAGACATAGAGGCACCCCCCCGGCTCTGTGGACGCCCGCGAGCCGCTCCCCGATAGCCCGCACGTCATGTCTCCGTAACCATCGATTCAGACGAGCTTGCGAAGCTCGGCCAATGAATCCCGCCGTGCCAGAGCCTTCCCCGCCCCGTGAGGGGCCCGAGGGAAACGGGAGCACTCATGTGACACCCCCGCTCCCGCCCGCGCTGTCCGACGCGCCCGTGATGCTCGCGGCGCGGAAGAATGGGTCCATGAGCCAGCCGAACACCCAGGCACAGGTCCAGCACGCGCAGCCCTCCGTGGGCTCCATAGCAGCCCACCGCCCGCACACGGTGGCCGCAGCCGTCTCCGATCTGGAACCGGACATCGACGCCGACCTCGATGCCTACGAGGAGTCGCCGTACGACGGGCCCGAGCTGCCCCAGGGGCGGTTCCTCGACCGGGAGCGCAGTTGGCTCGCGTTCAACGAGCGCGTGCTGGAACTCGCCGAGGACCCGAACACGCCCCTGCTGGAGCGGGCCAACTTCCTCGCGATCTTCGCCAGCAACCTGGACGAGTTCTTCATGGTCCGGGTGGCCGGTCTGAAGCGCCGCATCGCCACCGGCGTGGCCACCCGCTCCGCCTCCGGCCTCCAGCCCCGCGAGGTGCTGGAGATGATCTGGGCCCGCTCGCGCGAGCTCATGGCCCGGCACGCCGCCTGCTACCACGAGGACGTCGCCCCCGCACTCGCGGAGGAGGGCATCCACCTGGTCCGCTGGAGCGAGCTGCAGGAGAAGGAGCAGGCCCGCCTGTTCACCCTGTTCCGGCACCAGATCTTCCCCGTGCTGACCCCGCTGGCGGTCGACCCGGCGCACCCCTTCCCGTACATCTCGGGCCTGTCCCTGAACCTGGCCGTCGTCGTACGGAACCCGGTCACGGGCCACAAGCACTTCGCCCGGGTGAAGGTGCCGCCGCTGCTGTCCCGCTTCCTGGAGAGCTCCCCGGGCCGCTACGTCCCCATCGAGGACGTCATCGCCGCCCATCTGGAAGAGCTGTTCCCGGGCATGGAGGTCCTGGAGCACCACGCCTTCCGCCTCACCCGCAACGAGGATCTGGAGGTCGAGGAGGACGACGCGGAGAACCTGCTCCAGGCCCTGGAGAAGGAGCTCATGCGGCGCCGCTTCGGGCCGCCGGTGCGCCTGGAGGTCGAGGAGTCCATCGACCGCGAGGTCCTGGACCTGCTGGTGCGCGAGCTGAAGATCAGCGAGGCCGAGGTGTACCCGCTGCCGGGCCCGCTGGACCTCACGGGCCTCTTCCGCATCGCCTCCCTGGACCGGCCGGAGCTGAAGTACCGCAAGTTCGTCGCCGGCACCCACCGCGACCTCGCCGAGGTCGAGTCGGCGTCCGCGCCGGACATCTTCGCCGCGCTGCGCGAGCGGGACGTGCTGCTGCACCACCCGTACGACTCGTTCTCCACCTCCGTCCAGGCCTTCCTGGAGCAGGCTGCGGGCGACCCGGACGTCCTCGCGATCAAGCAGACCCTGTACCGGACCTCCGGCGACTCCCCGATAGTCGACGCGCTCATCGAGGCCGCCGAGTCCGGCAAGCAGGTCCTGGTCCTGGTCGAGATCAAGGCCCGCTTCGACGAGCACGCCAACATCAAGTGGGCGCGCAAGCTGGAGGAGGCCGGCTGCCACGTGGTCTACGGCCTGGTCGGGCTGAAGACCCACTGCAAGCTGTCGCTGGTGGTCCGCCAGGAGGGCGAGACGCTCCGCCGCTACAGCCACGTCGGCACCGGCAACTACCACCCGAAGACGGCCCGCCTCTACGAGGACCTCGGCCTGCTCACGGCGGACCCGCAGGTCGGCGCGGACCTCTCGGACCTCTTCAACCGCCTCTCCGGCTACTCGCGCCGGGAGACCTACCGCCGTCTCCTGGTCGCCCCCAAGTCGCTGCGCGACGGCCTGGTCTCGCGGATCGCCAAGGAGGTCCAGCACCACCGTGCGGGACGCCCCGCGCACGTCCGCATCAAGGTCAACTCGATGGTCGACGAGGCCGTCATCGACGCCTGCTACCGCGCGTCCCAGGCGGGCGTGCCGGTGGACATCTGGGTGCGCGGCATCTGCGCGGTGCGGCCGGGCGTGGCCGGCCTGTCGGAGAACATCCGGGTCCGCTCGATCCTCGGCCGCTTCCTGGAGCACTCCCGGGTGTTCGGCTTCGGAAACGGCGGCGAGCCCGAGGTGTGGATCGGCAGCGCCGACATGATGCACCGCAACCTCGACCGCCGGATAGAGGCCCTGGTCCGGGTCACCGACCCGGCCCACCGGGCAGCCCTGAACCGGCTGCTGGAGACCGGCATGTCCGACTCCACCGCCTCCTGGCACCTCGGCCCGGACGGTGACTGGACCCGGCATGCGACCGACGCGGACGGACAGCCCCTGCGCAACGTCCAGGAGATGCTCATAGACGCCCGGAGGCGCCGGCGTGGCACAGCAACACCTTGACCCCACGAACCCCCTGGCCGGGCCCGGCCCCACCGGTGACGCCCTCGCGGGCTATCTGCGGGCCCAGGCCACGGAGTTCCTCCGAGCGCTGCGCCTGCACCGGGAGACGGGTTCGGGGGCGAGCGGCTCGGAGGGGTCCGCCGAGGCGGCCCGCGCCCTGCGCCGCTCGGCCCGGCGCATCAGCGCGAGCCTGCACACGTTCCAGCCCCTCCTCGACTCGGACTGGTGCGAGTCGATGCGCCCCGAACTGGCCTGGGTGTCGGGGACGTTGGCGATGGAGCACGCGTACACGGCCCGTCTGGAGCGCCTGCTGACGGCGCTGCACCGCCTGTCGGGGTCGACGGCGCTGCCGGGGCAGACGACCGGCACCGTCGCCTCCGGCCGCGCGGAGGCTCCGGCGGGCGCGCGTGCCGAGGCGGCCGCGGGCGGTCGTGCCGCCCCGGGCGCGTCCGTCCCGCAGCGAGCGGCAGCCCGTGACACGGGGCTGCGCAACCCGCCGGCCGCGGCACCGGAGCGCGGCAACCTGACGGTCGGAGCGGCGAAAGCGGGCGCCCTGCTGGACCGCCAGCTGACCCTTGCCCGCACCCGGGCCCACTCCACGGCCCTGCAGGCCCTGGGCAGCAGCCGCTTCCACGCCGTCGCGGACAAGGTCGCCGTCCTGGCCAGCGAGGTCCCGCTCACCAGGGCCGCCGACAGCACCGACCTGCGCCCCCTCGCCGACGCCGCCCATGGCCGGCTCTCCGACGCCGTGACCGCCCTCCCCCTCGTCACCGCTGGAAGCCCGTACAACGCCGCGGCCCTCGTCCACGGCCTGTCCCCGGACACGGTCCCGCACCCGCAGGACGCCCCGTGGCACCAGGTCCGCCTGCTGCTGCGCCTGCACCGTTACGCCCGCGAGGCCGTCAGCGGCCCCAAGGGCAACGGCGTGGTCGACCTGCGTCTGCTGTCCGCGGGCCGGGCCCTGAACCGGCACCGGGACGCCTCGGAGGCGGCGGCAGCGGCGGCCCAGGCGGCCCGCACCCCGCGCATCGCCCCGGCCACGGCGTACGCCCTCGGCGTGCTCCACGCCGACCAGCGGCACGAGGTGGAGGCGGCGCGCTTCGCGTTCCAGCAGTGCTGGCAGAAGGAGACCGTCCACACGTCATGACCGGCCGGCCCGGCAGGTCCGGCCACGGCACCAGGAGGCGGTGAAACCCGGTGAGCACTCCGAAGGACACCACGGTTCAGGCGGCGGGCTGCGTCCTGTGGCGGCGCTCCCCCGGCACCGGCGAGCCCGAGCTGTGCCTCGTGCACCGGCCGAAATACGACGACTGGTCGTGGCCGAAGGGGAAACTGAAACGCGGCGAGGCGGCCCTCGACGGGGCGCTGCGCGAGGTGGCGGAGGAGACGGGCTGCCGGGCCGAGCCCGGGCCCGAGCTGTCGACCCTGCGGTATGCGGCGAACGGCCGTCCGAAGCAGGTCCGCTACTGGGCGGCCGAGGCCGTGTCCTGCGCGTTCTCCCCGACGGAGGAGGTGGACCGGATCCTGTGGCTGACTCCCGACGCCGCCCGCGACCGTCTCACCCAGCCCCACGACCGGCCGTTGGTCGACGAGCTGCTCGCCGTTCTGCACCTCCCGCGGACGGCCCGCTGACCGGACGGTCCGCATTCGTCCGCAAAAGCGGAATGCCGACGTGCTCTCCCCGTGAGCATTCCGTGACCTAACCAGGCCTTAGGCAGGGGTTCACCCCGCGTTCATTTGCGGCCATCGGCGCCTTCACCTGATCTGCCTAATTTCGGCCTTACCGACGCGCGCCGCGCCCACCGAGTGCGACCGCGTCCGCGTCACTCAGACTTCGCACGCCGCCGATCAGGACGGCGGCTCTTGGAAGGAACTCAAGTGAAGCTTCAGCGCATGAACCGGCGGGCCCTCGCTCTCGGTGCTCTCGCCGTCTCCGGCGCCCTGGCCCTCACGGCGTGCGGCTCCGACGAGACCGGCAACCCGGACGGAGGCTCCTCCAACGCCGCCGCGCCGAGCAACATCAAGTGTGACGACGCCTCGGGCCAGGTACTCGCCGACGGCTCCTCCGCGCAGAAGAACGCGGTCGACGCGTGGGTCAAGCAGTTCTCCGCGGCCTGCAAGGTGGAGATCAACTACAAGGCCGGCGGTTCCGGGGCCGGTGTCACCGCGTTCACGCAGGGCCAGGTCCCGTGGGCCGGTTCGGACTCGGCCCTGAAGCCCGAAGAGGTCGCGGCCTCCAAGAAGATCTGCAAGGGCGGCCAGGGCATCGACCTGCCGATGGTCGGCGGACCGGTCGCCGTCGGCTACAACGTCCCGGGTGTCGACAACCTCGTCCTGGACGCCGCGACGATCGCCAAGATCTTCGACAGCAAGATCACAAACTGGAACGACCCGGCGATCGCGAAGCTGAACCCCGACGCGAAGCTGCCCAACCTCAAGATCCAGGCCTTCCACCGCTCGGACGAGTCCGGCACCACGGACAACTTCACCAAGTACCTGATCGCCACCGCCAAGAAGGACTTCCCGTACGAGGGCGGCAAGGCCTGGCAGGCCAAGGGCGGCCAGTCCGCTCCGCAGTCCTCCGGCGTCGCCGCCCAGGTCAAGCAGACCGCCGGCGCGATCGGCTACTTCGAGCTGTCGTACGCCAAGGACGGCATCAAGACCGTCGCCATCGACACCGGCGCCGGCAAGCCGGTCGAGGCGACCGTCGACAACGCCACCAAGGCCATCGCGGACGCCAAGGTCGTCGGCACCGGCAAGGACCTCGCGCTGGAGCTGAACTACACGACCAAGGCCGAGGGCGCCTACCCGATGGTCCTCGTGACGTACGAGATCGTCTGCGACAAGGGCAACAAGGCCGACACCCTGCCCGCCGTCAAGGCGTTCCTGCGCTACGCGGCCTCGGAGGACGGCCAGAAGATCCTCGCCGAGAACGACTACGCGCCCATGCCCGAGGAGATCATCACCAAGGTTCGCACGACCGTCGAGAGCCTGAGCTGACCCGAGTGCGGTCCGGTCTCCCCAGCGGGACCGGACCGCACCGTCCGGTGCACCGCCGCCAGGAACCGCACAGCACGTACGGTTCCGCAGACCGGAGAATCCGATGGACACAACACAGATAGCTGACGCACCGCCACCCACCCAGCCGCCCTCGGCCGAGCAGAAGCGCGCGGCCCGCGGAGCCACCCGACCCGGAGACCGGATCTTCCTCGGCTTCTCCCGTGGCTCGGGCATTCTGCTGCTGGTGATCATGGCCGCGATCGCGGGCTTCCTCACCTACCGCGCGGTCCTCGCCATCAGCAAGGACGAGGGCAACTTCCTCACCACCTTCGAATGGAACACCGGTGTCAACCCGCCGGTCTTCGGCATCGCGGTCCTGGCCTACGGCACGATCGTCTCCTCGATCATCGCCATGATCATCGCGGTCCCGATCTCGGTCGCCATCGCACTGTTCCTGACGCACTACGCCCCGCGCCGGCTGCGCGGCCCGATCGCCTATGTGATCGACCTGCTCGCCGCCGTGCCGTCCATCGTCTACGGCCTGTGGGGCGCCCTGATCCTCGTGCCACACATGAACGGCCTCTTCGGCTGGCTGAACGACTACCTCGGCTGGACCGGCATCTTCTCCTGGCAGGGCGGCGCCGCGCGCTCCATGCTCACCGTGGGCATCCTGCTCGCGATCATGATCCTGCCGATCATCACCAACGTGAGCCGTGAGGTCTTCCGCCAGGTACCGCAGATGCACGAGGAGGCCGCCCTGGCCCTCGGAGCCACCCGCTGGGAAGTGATCCGCATGGCGGTCATCCCCTTCGGCCGCTCCGGCATCATCTCCGCCTCGATGCTCGGCCTCGGCCGCGCCCTCGGCGAGACGATGGCCGTCGCCACCGTGCTCTCCCCCGACTTCCTGATCCACGGCAGCCTGCTCGACCCGGGCGGCGGCACCTTCGCCCAGAACATCGCCAGCAAGTTCAGCGAGGCCACCGAGTTCGGCCGTGACGCGCTGATCGCCTCCGGCCTGGTCCTGTTCGTCATCACCCTGCTGGTCAACGGCGCGGCCCGCGCGATCATCGCCCGCCGCAAGGAGTACTCGGGGGCCAACGCATGAGCACCACAAGCATCACCCCGAAGCGCCCCAGCACCCTGCGCGGCGGCCGGCTGCCCAAGTGGGCTCCGTGGGCCATCGCCGCCGGATCCGTCGCCCTCGGGCTCGGCATCAGCGCCGCCGCCGGACTGCACAGCAGCATCCAGTGGGCACTGATCGCCGCGGTCCTGTACGTCCTCGGCACGTACGTCATCACGGCCCGGGTCGAGAACCGCCGCCAGGCCAAGGACCGCGTGGTCACCTCGCTGGTGTGGGTCGCGTTCCTGCTCGCCGTGGTGCCGCTGGCCTCGCTGGTGTGGTCGACCGTCCAGCGCGGCGTGAAGGTCCTCGACGTCTACTTCCTGACCCACTCGATGGGCGTGGTGGCCGACTCGGAGGCGGGCGGCGGCATCTACCACGCCATTCTCGGCACGCTGGAGCAGGTCGGCCTGGCCACGCTGATCGCCGCGCCGGTGGGCGTGCTCACCGCGATCTATCTGGTGGAGTACGGGCGCGGGCACCTCGCCCGGGCCGTCACCTTCTTCGTCGACGTCATGACCGGCATCCCGTCGATCGTCGCGGGTCTGTTCATCCTCAGCCTCATGCTGATGTTCGAGATGGAGCCCTTCGGCTTCGCCGGCTCGCTGGCCCTGGCCATCCTGATGATGCCGGTCGTCGTCCGCTCCACCGAGGAGATGCTCAAGCTCGTCCCGAACGAGCTGCGCGAGGCCTCCCTGGCGCTGGGCGTGCCCAAGTGGCGCACCATCCTGAAGGTGGTCCTGCCGACCTCGCTCGGCGGCATCACCACCGGCATCATGCTGTCGGTCGCCCGTATCGCCGGTGAGACCGCGCCCGTGCTGCTGCTGGTGTTCGGCAGCAAGTTCATCAACGCCAACCCCTTCGAGGGTGCGCAGGCGTCGCTGCCGCTGTACATCTACCAGCAGTACGGGTCGGGCGAGGCCACGGCGTACGACAGGGCGTGGGCGGCGTCCCTCACGCTGATCGCCTTCGTGATGATCCTCAACCTGGTGGCCCGCGGAATCGCCCGCTGGAAGGCCCCGAAGACCGGTCGCTGACGCGACAATCTGCGGCTACCGCCGCGCGGGGCCACACAGCGACCCCCAGACTTTTTGGAAGTGAAGTAGTCATGGCCAAGCGAATCGACGTAAGCGGACTGACCGCCTACTACGGCTCCCACAAGGCGATCGAGGACATCTCGATGACCGTCGAGCCGCGCTCGGTGACGGCGTTCATCGGCCCGTCCGGCTGCGGCAAGTCGACGTTCCTGCGCACGCTGAACCGGATGCACGAGGTCACCTCGGGCGGCCGGGTCGAGGGCAAGGTGCTCCTCGACGACGAGGACCTCTACGGCACGGGCATCGACCCGGTGTCGGTCCGCCGTGAGGTCGGCATGGTGTTCCAGCGCCCGAACCCGTTCCCCACGATGTCGATCTTCGACAACGTCGCGGCGGGCCTGCGGCTGAACGGCAACTACAAGAAGAGCGAGCTCTCCGACATCGTCGAGCGCTCCCTCAAGGGCGCGAACCTCTGGAACGAGGTCAAGGACCGCCTGAACAAGCCCGGCTCGGGCCTGTCCGGTGGCCAGCAGCAGCGTCTGTGCATCGCGCGGGCGATCGCGGTCGAGCCGAACGTCCTGCTCATGGACGAGCCCTGCTCGGCCCTGGACCCGATCTCCACCCTCGCCATCGAGGACCTGATCGGGGAGCTGAAGGAACGCTTCACGATCGTCATCGTGACGCACAACATGCAGCAGGCGGCCCGCGTCTCCGACCGCACGGCGTTCTTCAACCTCGCGGCGGTCGGCCAGCCCGGCAAGCTCATCGAGATCGACGACACGGAGCGCATCTTCTCCAACCCGTCGGTCCAGGCCACGGAGGACTACATCTCCGGCCGCTTCGGCTGATCCGTCCCGCCGAGTCTCCTCGCGGTGCTGCATGGCGGTGCCACCGCGAGGCCGAAAAGGGCCCGCCCCTCTCCCAGGGGCGGGCCTTTTCGCGCCCTACTTCACTGCGGGGCGCAGCCGCCCAGCTGCGGGCATGCGTGCCGCTAAGGGCGGCTCCCGACCCACAAGAAAGCGGCACCTCGTCGCGCCGAGCTGCGCACCGCCCCGCGTTCAGCCCCCACGCGGAGCACCAGCTACAGAGCTGCGCACCCGCGGGCCTCAGCACAAACCCGCCGCTCTACACAGACGCCGGGTTCACGACCTACAGAAACGCCAGATTCACAATCCCGAAGGACGCCGCAGCCACGATCGCCGCGGCCGGCATCGTGATGAACCACCCCAGGATGATGTTCTTGGCAACACCCCACCGCACCGCGTTCACCCGCTTCGTCGCACCGACGCCCATGATCGCGGAGGTGATGACATGCGTCGTGGAGATCGGCGCCTTGAACAGGAACGCCGAGGTGAACATGATCGACGCGCCCGTCGCCTCCGCCGCGAACCCCTGCGGCGGATCCAGCTCGATGATCTTCCGCCCCAGCGTCCGCATGATCCGCCATCCACCGGCGTACGTCCCCAGCGACAGCATCACCGCACAGGCGATCTTGACCCACACCGGGATCGGATCGCCGTAGTCCTCGACATCGGCGATGACCAGCGCCATCACCACGATGCCCATCGTCTTCTGCGCGTCCTGCAGACCGTGCCCCAGCGCCATGCCGGCCGCCGAGACGGTCTGCGCTATCCGGAAACCGCGCTTGGCCTTGTGCGGGTTGGCCTTCCGGAAGATCCACATGATCGCGGTCATCACCAGATAGCCGGCCAGCAGACCGACCACCGGGGAGATGAACATGGGGATGACGACCTTCTCCAGCACCCCGCTCCAGTAGACGGTCGTCCCGCCGGCCAGAGCCGCGCCGACCATCCCGCCGAACAGCGCGTGCGAGGAGGAGGACGGCAGCCCGAAGTACCAGGTGACGAGGTTCCAGACGATGGCGCCCACCAGCGCGGCGAAGAGGATCCCCATCCCCTTCGACCCCGTCGGTGTCTGGATCAGGCCCTCACTGACGGTCTTGGCGACCCCGGAGCCCATGAACGCACCGGCGAGGTTCATCACCGCGGCCATGGCCAGCGCGGCCCGCGGCGTCAGCGCCCGCGTCGAGACGGACGTGGCGATCGCGTTCGCCGAGTCGTGAAAGCCGTTGGTGTACGTGAAGAAGAGCGCGACCCCGATGGTCACGACCAGAGCAAGGGTGTCCATGAAGGGCTCAGGACTCCTTGACGGCGATGGTCTCCACCGTGTTCGCCACGTGCTCGAAGGCGTCCGCCGCTTCCTCCAGCACATCCACGATCTGCTTGAGCTTCAGCACGTCCATGGCGTCGTACTTGCCGTTGAAGAGGTGCGCCAGCAGCTTGCGGTGGATCTGGTCGGCCTGGTTCTCCAGCCGGTTGACCTCGATCCAGTACTCGGTGAGGTTCTCCATGGTGCGCAGGTGCGGCATCGCCTCGGCCGTCAGCTCGGCGGCGCGGGCCAGGACCTCGATCTGCTGCTCGACGCCCTTGGGCAGTTCCTCGACGTTGTAGAGGACGACCAGGTCGACGGCCTCCTCCATGAAGTCCATGATGTCGTCGAGGGACGACGCGAGGGAGTAGATGTCCTCGCGGTCGAACGGCGTGATGAAGGAGGAGTTCAGCTGGTGGAAGATCGCGTGCGTGGCGTCGTCACCTGCGTGTTCCGCTGCCCGCATACGCTCTGCGATCTCGGCCCGGGCGGGTGAGTCCGCCCCGAGCAGTTCCATCAGGAGCTTCGAGCCCGTGACGATGTTGTCCGCGGAGGCGGCGAACATGTCGTAGAAGCTCGTCTCCCTGGGGGTCAGACGAAAGCGCACGTGGGGTCCTCGGGGTGCTTCGGTTTCGGGTCAGGCTGATGCTAGGTGCAACATCCGGCCACGGCTATCGGGCCGCCCACCAGTGTCGCCCATCGGGCACGGTGATGAGCACGGGGGCGGTTCCCAGGGCCGTATACCCGGCAAAGTTCGGTACCATATACCCACCAGGGGTATAAGTCGGCCCACTGCCCACCAGGAGGAAGCGATGACGGACGTGACCGACGCAACAGATGTCGCACATGTCACCACCGGCACCGCCGACACCGCCGGTGCGGACGCGACGACCGATCACGACCACGGCGTGCACGGGTACCACAAGCAGAAGGACGAACACCTCAAGCGGCTGCGCCGTATCGAGGGCCAGATCCGCGGCCTGCAGCGCATGGTCGACGAGGACGTCTACTGCATCGACATACTCACGCAGGTCTCCGCCTCCACCAAGGCCCTGCAGTCCTTCGCCCTGCAACTGCTCGAGGAGCATCTGCGGCACTGCGTGGCCGACGCGGCCGTCAAGGGGGGCGACGAGATCGACGCGAAGGTGAAGGAGGCGACCCAGGCGATCGCCCGCATGCTGCGGACCTGAGCCGGGTCCCGCGGCGCGCGGTCAGCGTCTGGAGGAGTCCCGCTCCTCGGCCACTTTCAGCACCTCGTCGATGCTCTCCAGGCTGAGCCGCTCCTGGGCGGCCGAAGCCGCGATGATCAGCTCTCCGCACAGCTCGATCTCGGCGAGGGCCACGTGGTCCTGAACTGCCGTACCGCCGACCGGAGCCACGTGCATCACCTCATCTCTGCCGTTACCGACTTCCTAGAGTAGGGAGCGGCCTACACACCGCGCATGGCACGGACGGGCTAGTTCACGCCGGTCACTCCTCGGCGATCTTGCCCGCGTAGATGTCCTCGGTCCGGGGCAACCGTACGCGCACCGAGGCCCCGAAATCGTAGAGCAGCGTGGTGGAAGCGACGGCGACCGGGTTCTTCTGCTGCCCGTTCAGGAAGCTGAAGCGGTGCCTGACCTTGCGGATGCGGCCCTCGTCGTCGAGGTAGGCGTCGAACGGCACCTCGGCGGTGGCGAACCCCCCGGCCGCCGCCTTCAGCGGACCCTTGTTCCCCTCCGTGGCCCGCCGGGCCGCGTCACCCAGGTGCGCCGTCCCCCGGTAGTGCCGCACCCCCGTCCCCGCGACCTCCGTCCTTCCCACGTACGTCGCCGTCCGCGTCCCGAGCAGCACCTCGGCCGCCGCGAACGGGTCGGTGGCCCCGCCGGTGACGAGGTTCCCGTCGGACAGGGTCCGCGTGTCCACCCGCACCCATTTGTCGGCCGGTACACCGGCGCCCCGGTTCTTCATGAACAGCGCACCGGGCGCGAGCAGTTCGGTGATCGGCCGGCGCTCGGCGACCCCGGCGGGATCCTGCGGCAGCAGCACCTTCAGCCGCCCCATCCGCTTGCGGTAGTCGTACACCCCGGCGCCCCGGATGGTGACCCGGGTCCCCCCGGCGGCCATCTCCATCGATGTACGGGCCCTCGAACTCCCCGCATTGATCAGCCGGTCGGCGGCCTTCCGCAACGTGACGACCGCGTCCCCGCCGCGGGAGTCCCCGGCGACCGGCTGATCAATGCGGGGAGTTCGAGGGCCCGTACATCGATGG
>NZ_JAIGQA010000223.1:0-12210 GCF_019733245.1 Streptomyces sp. WAC04114 | reverse complement strand
GTGGGCCGCGGGGCAGGGTCCGGCTGCGGGGCCGGGGTGGGCTGCGGGGTCACAGCCCACCATCAGACACCCGTGGTGCCGCCCGGCCAAGCAGAACCGGCGCGCGGACCGGTCAGTCCTCGGCGATCTGCCGGACCTCGGCGGTGATCGTCCAGTAGTCCTCGTGCAGCGACAGGAACCGCTTGGTCCACTCGATCGCCTCGGCCTTGTCCTTGCACTGGCTGATCGAGTAGCCGCCAATGACCTCCTTGGACTCGGTGAACGGCCCGTCGGTGACGGAGAGCTGTCCGCCCTCCCAGGTCACCCGGCTGCCGTCCGAGGTCGGCGTGAGCCCGGCCGTGTCGAGCATGACCCCCGCCTTGGTGATCTCCTCCAGCAGCTTGCCCATCCGCTCCATGAGCTCGGGGCTCGGGCCCTCGGCGGGGGCGTTCTTCTCGTCGATGCGGATCAGGGTGAGAAAGCGCGGCATTTTGACTCCTCGGGGTCTTCGGCCGGCGGGGCTCTTCCCCGCTCTCACCTCTGCGTCGATCGGGAGTACGACGGATCGACATGCGCGCCGGAATTTCTCGAAGATCTTTTCCGGGACACGTCCGCGCAGGTCAGCGCATGCCGCTGCGGGCGCGGGCTCGGGTGCGGGTCAGCGCAGCGACTCCCACAGCCTCCGCGCCTCGGGCTCCTCGGCCACCACCCGGTTGGGATCCCAGGGGGCCTGCACCACGGGCATCATCACCGTCCGTACCCCGCTCGCCGGGAGACCCTGCAGGCTCTGGGCGAGCCGGGTCAGTTCGGCGAGGGAGTCCAGGCCGGTGTCGGTGGTGAGGCCGGCGGTGACCGTGTCCGCGACGCGGTACAGCCTGGCCGGGTCGGTGAGCAGGTCCTGGGTGGCGATCTGCTCCAGCAGGGCCTTCACCAGCTTCTGCTGGAGGCCGATGCGGCCGAGGTCGCTGCCGTCGCCTATGCCGTGCCGGGTGCGGGCCAGCGCGAGCGCCTGGGTGCCGTCGAGGTGGTGGGTGCCCGCCTCGAGCCGCAGATGGCTGTCCTCGTCGGCGATGTCCTCGTCCGTGGTGACGGTGACGCCGCCGAGCGCGTCGACCAGCTGGGCGAAGCCGGAGAAGTCGATCTCGAGGTAGTGGTCCATGCGGACGTTCGTCATCTCCTCGACCGTCTTCACCGCGCAGACCGGTCCGCCGACCTCGTACGCGCTGTTGAACATGGAGTGGTGGGCGACCGCCGTCGGCCCGCCGGACGGGCGCGGGCAGGACGGGCGGGTGACCAGGGTGTCGCGCGGGATGCTCACCACCGTCGCATTGGTCCGCCCGGCGTCGAGGTGGACGACCATCGCCGTGTCGGAACGGGCACCAGAACTGCCCCCGCCGCCGAGCCGGCGGTTCTCCTCGCCACTGCGCGAGTCCGAGCCCAGGACCAGGATGTTCAGGGCCTCGCTCGGCAGGGCCGGGCCCGAGGGCGACGGTGTGGTCACCGGCTTCGGCGGCCGGTCGTCGCCGAGCGCGTTGTCGATGTCGACGCCGGTGATGTTGTCGCTGAGATGCCAGTAGGCCCAGCCCGCCGCTGCGGCGCCCAGCACGAGTGTCCCCGCCAGAGTGAGTCCGGCGATCTTCAGCGCTCTCGACCGCCGGCCCGCGTCCCTGTTTCCGTCCCCGTTAAGTCCCGTCACGGGCAGGAACATAAGTCCGAATTATGACGGGCAGGGGGCCGAGGGCGCCCATTCTTCGGAAATTCTCAGATTTCAGGGCCAGGGCATCTCCGCGGGTGCATCCGAAAGTTTCGGCTGTGTAACCGATTTGCTTCGGCGCAGTGTGGAGGCGTCCGGCACCCGTCACTACAGCACCTACTCCGCCGCGGGCCCCGCCGTGCTGCTGCGCACCACCAGACTCGTCGCCAGCTCCACCCTCGTCGCCGCCTCGGTCCCCTCGTCCCGCCCGAGGTCGAGGACCAGCTTGGCCGCCGCCTCGGCCATCTCCGTCAGCGGCTGCCGTACGGTCGTCAGCGGCGGCCCGACCCACGGCGCCACCGGCAGATCGTCGAAGCCGACCACGCTCAGGTCCTCCGGGATGCGCAGCCCCAGCTCGCGCGCGGCCTCGTACAGCCCGAGCGCCTGGAGGTCGTTCCCGGCGAAGACGGCGGTGGGCCGGTCCGGGCGGCGCAGCAGTTCCAGGCCCCGCCGGTAGCCGGCCTCGTGGTGGAAGTCGCCGGTGGCGATCAGGGCGGGATCCACCGGCAGCCCGGCCGTCTCCAGCGCCGCCCGGTAGCCGTCGATCCGGGCCCGGCTGCACATCATCTGCGAGGGCCCGCTGATCGCCCCGATCCTGCGGTGCCCCAGCTCGACCAGATGCCGGGTGGCGGCGAGGCCGCCCTGCCAGTTGGTCGCGCCGATCGACGGCACGTCGGCGCCGGGGTCGCCGGCCGGGTCCATCACCACGAACGGGATGGAACGACTGGTCAGCAGCGCCCGCTGCGACTCGTCGAGCCCGGACAGCACCAGGATCACGCCGTGCGGGCGGCGCGCGGCGACCTGGTCGGCCCAGGTCCGGCCCGGCGTGAGCCGCCCGGCGCTCTCGGACAGCACGACACTGAGCCCGGCGTCCCGGGCCACGTTCTCCACGCCCCGGATGACCTCCATCGCCCAGGCGCTCTCCAGCTCGTGGAAGACCAGGTCGATCAGGGGCGAGCGGGTCGCCTCGGCACGGCGGCGCCGGTAGCCGTGGGCGCGCAGCAGGTTCTCGACGCGGGACCGGGTGGCCGGGGCGACGTCGGCCCGGCCGTTGAGGACCTTCGAAACAGTCGGCGCCGAGACGCCCGCCTCACGGGCGATCTCGGCGAGCGTCGCGGTCTGCGCGGTGCGCCCCTGCGTCCGGGTCTGCGTCCGGCTTTCAACGGGCTCCGGGGATGTCATGGCGGCGATCGTAACCCTGCCGGCCCCCTTGACGAAGTCCTCACACCGCCATAGGTTCCCGGAACATTCGAAGTTCATAACGAAACATTCGTAGGAACGTTCGTGAGAGGGCCGTCCGTCCACCCGACAGGAGCTTCATGACCACCGCGCCCTGGCGTGATCCCGCGCTGCCCGCCGCCGCCCGCGTCGACGACCTGCTCTCCCGGATGACCCTGGAGGAGAAGACCGCCCAGTTGTACGGCGTGTGGGTGGGCGCCGCGACGGACGGCGACGGAGTCGCTCCGCACCAGCACGACATGACCGTCGAGTACGACTGGGACGAGCTGATCACCCACGGCCTCGGCCAGCTCACCCGCTCTTTCGGCACCGCCCCCGTGGACCCGGAACTCGGCGCGCAGGCCCTGGCGCGTGCCCAGCGCCGTATCGCCGCGGCCGGCCGCTTCGGCATCCCGGCGATCGCGCACGAGGAGTGCCTGGCCGGTTTCACCGCCTGGCGGGCCACCGCCTATCCGGTCCCGCTGGCCTGGGGAGCGACCTGGGATCCGCCGCTGGTTCAGGAGATGGCCCGCCGCATCGGCGAGGACCTGCGCTCGGCCGGCGTGCACCAGGGCCTGGCGCCCGTGCTGGACGTCGTGCGCGATCCGCGCTGGGGCCGCGTGGAGGAGACGATCGGCGAGGACCCGTACCTGGTCGGCACGGTCGGCACGGCCTATGTGCGGGGCCTGGAGTCGGCCGGGGTCGTCGCCACGCTCAAACACTTCGCCGGGTACGCCTCCTCGGCCGGCGCCCGCAACCTCGCCCCCGTGCGGGCGGGGGTCCGCGAGTTCGCCGACGTCACCCTGCCGCCCTTCGAGATGGCCCTGCGCGAGGGCGGGGCCCGCTCGGTGATGGCCGCCTACACCGAGACGGACGGTGTCCCGGCCTCCGCGGACCCCGGGCTGCTGACCCATCTCCTGCGCGAGGGGTGGGGCTTCACCGGCACGGTCGTCGCCGACTACTTCGGCATCGGCTTCCTCCAGACCCTCCACCGGGTCGCCGCGACCCCGGCCGGGGCGGCCCACGCGGCCCTCACCGCCGGCATCGACGTCGAACTGCCCACCGTCAAGTGCTACGGCGGGCCGCTGCTGGAGGCGGTCCGCTCGGGTGAGGTCCCCGAGGAGCTCGTGGACCGCGCGGCCCGCCGCGTCCTGCTCCAGAAGTGCGAACTGGGCCTGCTCGACGAGGACTGGGCGCCCGAGCCGGCCGTGGCGGTCGACCTCGACTCGACGGGCAACCGGATCCTGGCCCGCCGCCTGGCCGAGGAGTCGGTGGTCCTGCTCGACAACCCCGACGGCCTGCTCCCGCTGGCCCCCGACACCCGCATCGCGGTGGTCGGCCCCCGGGCCGCCGACGCCCTGGCCATGCTGGGCTGCTACTCCTTCCCGTCCCACGTCCTGCCCCACCACCCCGAGGTGCCCATCGGCATCGACATCCCGACCGTCCTGGAGGCCCTGCGCTCCGAACTCCCCGACGCCAAGGTGACGTTCGCGCAGGGCTGCGACGTGACGGACCCGGACAACGGGGGCTTCGAGGAGGCCATCGCCCGCACCGCCGAGGCGGACGTGTGCGTGGCGGTCCTCGGCGACCGGGCGGGCCTGTTCGGCCGCGGCACCTCCGGCGAGGGCTGCGACGCGACGGACCTCGGCCTGCCGGGCGCCCAGGGCGAGTTGCTGGACGCGCTGGTCGCCACCGGCGTCCCCGTGGTGCTGGTGCTGCTGACCGGCCGCCCCTACGCGCTGGGCCGCTGGCACGGCCGGCTGGGCGCGGTCGTCCAGGCGTTCTTCCCGGGCGAGGAGGGCGGCCCGGCGGTCGCGGGCGTTCTGTCGGGCCGGGTCAACCCCTCCGGCCGCCTGCCCGTCAGCGTCCCGCGGCTCCCCGGCGGACAGCCCTGGACCTACCTCCAGCCGCCCCTGGGCCTCGCGGGCGAGGTCAGCAACCTCGACCCGACCCCGCTGTACGCCTTCGGCCACGGCCGCTCGTACGCGACGTTCGCCTGGGAGGTGCCCGCCGCCACCGGGCCGGTCGAGATCGGCACGGACGGCTCCTACGAGGTGTCGGTGACCGTCCGCAACACGGGCGCTCGCGAGGCCGCGGAGGTGGTGCAGCTGTATCTGCACGACCCGGTGGCATCCGTGACCCGCCCCGACATGCGACTGATCGGCTACCAGCGCGTGACGGCGGCACCGGGCGACGCGGCCCGGGTGACCTTCCGCTTCCACACCGACCTGTCGTCCTTCACCGACCGCTCGGGCCGGCGGGTGGTCGAGCCGGGCGCCCTGGAACTGAGGCTGGCGGCGTCGAGCGCCGACGTACGGCACACCGCGCACCTCACCCTGACGGGCCCGGTCCGGGTGCTCGGTCCCGACCGGCTGCTGCGCTGCGAGAGCGAGGTGTCGTGAGCCCCGGGCCGGATCCGGTCAGTCTTCGCAGACCGACTCGAACCGCCACCGGTGCACCGCCCGCGTGACCAGTTCCGAGTCCGGCTCCGGCAGTTCGGGCAGCTCGGCGTCGTAGGGCGCGTCCCACCAGGTGATGACGAGGACCCGGTCCTGCGGTGCCCGGAGGAACTCCCGGCGCAGGGGCTCGCGCCCGAGCTCCTGCGCCCGGGCCCAGGCGAGCAGGTCCGCACCCCGCCCGTCGGACGCCCGGGCCTCCCACATCAACGCGACCGTCACGGGTAGAGGTTCTCCTTGCTGACCTCGTGCACATGGTCGTGGTCGTGCCCGGGCACGTGCGGCTCGGTGACCGGCAGGGACGAGTCCGCCGACAGGTCCCAGGCCGACGCCGCCCGGTTGCGGGCGACCATCTCGGCGCCGAGGGCGGCGACCATCGCGCCGTTGTCCGTGCACAGCTTGGGCCGCGGCACGCGCAGCCGGATGCCCGCGGCCTCGCAGCGCTCCTGGGCGAGGCCGCGCAGCCGGGAGTTGGCGGCCACGCCGCCGCCGATCATCAGGTGGTCGACGCCCTCGTCCTTGCAGGCCCGGACGGCCTTGCGGGTCAGCACGTCGACGACCGCCTCCTGGAAGGACGCCGCCACGTCCCGCACCGGCACCTCCTCCCCCGCCGCCCGCTTGGCCTCGATCCAGCGGGCCACGGCGGTCTTCAGCCCCGAGAAGGAGAAGTCGTAGGCCGGGTCGCGCGGGCCGGTCAGACCCCGGGGGAAGGTGATCGCGTTCGGGTCGCCCTCCTTCGCGTACCGGTCGATGACCGGGCCGCCGGGGAAGCCCAGGTTCAGCACGCGGGCGATCTTGTCGAAGGCCTCGCCGGCCGCGTCGTCGATGGTGGCGCCCATCGGGCGGACGTCGGAGGTGATGTCCGAGGACAGCAGCAGCGAGGAGTGGCCGCCGGAGACCAGCAGGGCCATGGTCGGCTCGGGCAGCGCACCGTGCTCCAGCTGGTCCACGCAGATGTGCGAGGCGAGGTGGTTGACGCCGTAGAGCGGCTTGCCGAGGGCGTAGGCGTAGGCCTTCGCCGCGGAGACGCCGACCAGCAGGGCACCGGCGAGGCCGGGACCGGCGGTGACGGCGATGCCGTCGAGGTCGCGGGCGGTGACGCCCGCCTCCTTCAGCGCCCGGTCGATGGTGGGGACCATCGCCTCCAGGTGGGCGCGGCTCGCGACCTCCGGGACGACGCCGCCGAAGCGCGCGTGCTCGTCGACGCTGGAGGCGACGGCGTCGGCCAGCAGGGTGGTGCCCCGGACGATGCCGACGCCGGTCTCGTCGCAGGAGGTCTCGATTCCCAGTACGAGGGGTTCGTCAGCCATTGATCTCGGTTCCTTGTACGGAGTTCTCGGGGGCGGTCAGGCGCATCACCAGGGCGTCCACGTTCCCGGGCTGGTAGTAGCCGCGCCGGAAACCGATGGGCTCGAAGCCGAAGCGCTCGTACAGCTTCTGTGCGCGGACGTTGTCGACCCGGCACTCCAGCATCACCTCGGCGCACTCGAAGTCGCCGGCCGCTCTCAGCAGTTCGGCCAGCAGCCGGCCGCCGAGGCCGGTGCCCCACAGCTCGCGGGAGACGGCGATGGTCTGGACGTCGGCCTGCTCGCCGGTGGCGACCAGACCCGCGTAGCCGACGATCCGGGAGTCGTCCTCGGCGACCACGTACCGCCGGTTGGCACCGGGGCCCCGCGCATGGGCCAGCTCGGACCAGAACATGCCCCGGGACCAGGCGTCCTCGGGGAACAGGTCCCGCTCCAGTTCCAGCACGGAGTCGATGTCCCACCAGCGCATCTCGCGCAGCGCACACGTAACGGGTTCGGTCACTTGGGGGTGACCACCTTGTAGTTCTTGGGGACCTGGGCGTCGGGGCGGCGCAGGTACAGCGGCCGGGGCGCGGGGAGTTCCTCGCCGGCCGCCAGCTTCTCGGCGGCCAGCCGCGCGAGGGCGGCGGCGGACACGTGCTCCGGCTCGTGCGCCTTGGGGAAGGTGTCCGGGTACAGCAGCGCGCCCGCGCCGACCGCGGGCAGTCCCTCGACCTGCTCGGCGATGTCGGCGGGCCGGTCCACGGCCGGGTCGGTGACCCGGGTCCGGGAGTCGCTGTAGCGGGCCCAGTACACCTCCTTGCGGCGGGCGTCGGTCGCGACGACGAACGGGCCCTGAAGGTCGGCGGCGTAGGCGAGGCCGTCCAGCGTGCACACGCCGTGCACGGGGACACCGAGCGCGAGCCCGAAGGTGTCCGCGGTCATCAGGCCGACGCGCAGCCCGGTGTACGGTCCCGGACCGATCCCGGCGACGATCCCCGTGACGGCGTCGAGCCGCAGACCGGTCTCGGTGAAGACCCGGTCGATCGCCGGCAGCAGCAGTTCCCCGTGCCGCCGCGCGTCCACCTGACTCGAGGAGGCGATGACATCGCGTCCGTCGTGCAGTGCGACGGTGACGGCGGGCGTGGCGGTATCCAGAGCGAGCAAGAGCACGCAAACAGCCTACGGCTCTCCGGGGCCCGGCACGGCCGCACCTGTCGGGTCGTCACGTGCTGCTACCGTCACCTACCGTCACGACAGCGATACGACGTGAGGTGGACTCCGGTGTCAGCCAGCAGCTCGGCAATCGTGGCCGGGCTCACCGCCGCGGCCCTCGCGACGGTCGGCCACCTCGCCCATCAGGCGGCCGAGTCCCTCCCCGCCGGTCTGGGCAGAGCGGCGCACGCGGGCGCCGCACCGGCGGCGGGCACGTCAAAGGCGCCCCAGGTGAAGAAGGACCCCAGGGCACTTCCCGGCGACTCGGGCAAGGGCGCCCGGGTGGTGTACTCGCTGCGCGGCGACCGGGTGTGGCTGGTCGCCGGGGACGAGGCGGTCAGCCGTACGTTCGAGGTCGACCCGAGCGCGGTGGACCCGGCGCCGGGCAGCTACTCGGTGACGTCCCGCTCGAACTTCGTCACCGGCTCCGACGGCGTCCCGGTCGAGCACGTGGTGCGCTTCGCGACCGTGGACGGCGTGGTGATCGGCTTCAGCTCGGCCGTGGGGGGCCCGAGCGCCTCCGCCCCGGCCCCCGACCCGAAGGCCCGCACGGGCGGCATCCGCGAGTCCCGCGCGGACGGCGACGCGATGTGGACGTTCGCGACGATCGGCCGCACGGTGGTGGTGGTCCCCTAGGAGCGGCCGTCCGGGTCGGTCCTAGGCCGCTTCACGGTGCTCGGGGACCCGATCCGAGAACTCGGGGTCGGGAGCGCGCGGGGGCGTGGAGATCAGCGCCGCCGCCTCGCCGGCCGCCAGCAGGTCACGCATGGACACCCCGGCGACCGCGAACCGCTGCGGCTGCCCCTTGCTCTCTGTAGCCGACATGGACGCCTCCCGAAGGGCCGGGGCAACGAAGTTAGGCACACCTAACTACGGACTGGATACCATGTGACCACGCACGAGACGCCGGACGCAACATCTTGCCGACGTCTTGTCGGAACGTTCATCAAATGACCGCACACCCGGACTCACCCGGGGGCTTCGGGCGGCGAGTACTCGGGCAGAACGCGCTCAGGCGGCAAGGACTCAGACAGAACGCGCTCAGGCGGCCAGCACGCTCAGATCCGCCTCGGCCCAGCGTTCCCCCAGACCGGTGACGGTCATCTGCCGGACCTCGTCGGTCGTGTCGCCCACGGCCCGGTGGATCACGACCTGCAGCCGGTCCTCGGTCAGCTCCTCGACCTTGCCCTCGCCCCACTCCACGACCACCACGGAGTCGGGCAGCGAGACGTCGAGGTCGAGGTCCTCCATCTCGTCCAGACCGCCGGAGAGGCGGTAGGCATCGACGTGGACCAGCGGCGGTCCCTCGCCCAGCGAGGGGTGTACCCGGGCGATCACGAACGTCGGCGAGGTGACGGCCCCGCGCACGCCGAGTCCCTCGCCCAGCCCACGGGTCAGCGTCGTCTTGCCCGCGCCGAGTTCCCCGCTGAGCATCACCAGGTCACCGGCGCGCAGCAGTTTCGCGAGCCGGCGGCCCAGCTCCCGCATCTGCTCGGGGGACGTGACGACGATCTGGACGGATCCGGACTCAGCCGGGCTGTGCGGTGCTGGTGCTTCCATAGCCCTTCACGGTAGCCCCTGCGGGCACGGCACCCGTGCGGGTGAGCAGGTCGGCGAGGCGGTCGGTGACCACTTCCGGGTGTTCCAGCATCACCAGATGGCCGGCGTCCGGGACCAGCACCAGCTCGGCGTCGGGGAGCAGATCGGCGATGGCCTCGCTGTGCTCACTCGGAGTGACCAGGTCCTGCACCCCGGCCAGGACGAGCACGGGCAGCTCCGCGAAGTGGGCGAGCGCCTCGGTCTTGTCGTGGTCGTTGAACGCCGGGTAGTACTCGGCGACCACGTCGATCGGCGTGCTCTCGATCATCCGCTCGGCGAACCGGGCGATGGCCGGGTCGACGTCCCGGGACGCGAAGGAGTACCGCTTGATGATCCCGGCGAACAGGTCCGCGGTCGCCCGGCGCCCCTTCTCCACCAGCTCGGCCCGCTGCCCCAGCGCCTTCAGCACTCCGGGCAGCACCCGCCGCACCGCGTTGACCCCGGCGACCGGCAGGCCGTAGTTGACCTCGCCGAGCCGCCCCGAGGACGTCCCCACGAAGGCGACCCCGACGACCCGCTCACGGATCAGCTCGGGGTACTGGTCGGCCAGCGCCATGACCGTCATGCCGCCCATGGAGTGCCCGACGAGCACGAGCGGGCCCTCGGGGGCCGCCGCGTCGATGACGGCCTTGAGGTCGCGGCCGAGCTGCTCGATGGTGATCGGCTCGTCGTCCCGCGTCTGGGCCAGGCCCCGCCCGGACCTGCCGTGGCTGCGCTGGTCCCAGTGCACGGTCCGCACGACGCCCCGCAGGGCCGCCCGCTGGAAGTGCCAGGAGTCCTGGCTGAGGCAGTAGCCGTGGCTGAAGACCACGGTGACGGGAGCGGGCGGCTTGCGGCCGAAGAGCCGCCGGCGGCGCGGGCCGATGGCGGCGGGGGCGGCCTCCGGGTCGAGGTCGTCGACCTCGTAGTACAGCTCGGTGCCGTCGTCGGCGAACGCCTTGCCCGGCATGCCGCGCAGCGAGCCGTACGGCCCGGCCGAGTCCAGGGCGAGCCGGGCCTTCTGGCGCATGCCGCGGCCGACCGTCATCCGTTCCAGGGCGACACCGGCGGCCGCGCCCGCGGCCACCACGCCTATCGCCACGCCGGCGACACCGGTCGCCCGGCGCCAGCCTCCCGCCGCCCCCGCGGCGGAGGCCGCGACGGCCGCGGAGGCGACGTCCGCGACGACCTCCGCACTGCTCTCGCTCACGTACCGCTCCTCTTCGCCGGGGTTCCGGTCGGGTGCCGCACCGGGCCCGGTGAATCGGTGGGCCCGGTGTTGCCGATGTTGTCAGGGTGCCCGGTGTTCCTCGCGTGACGGGTTCCCCGTCCGAGTCACCTGTCCCGTTCCTCATTCACATAGACGCGAGGAACGCGCTTTCCGATCCGGGTCACGATCTCGTAGGCGATGGTTCCGGCCGCTTGGGCCCAGTCCTCCGCGGTGGGCTCCCCGCGGTCCCCGGGCCCGAAGAGCACCGCCTCGGCCCCCGCCGCGGGCTCGTCGCCGCCCAGATCCACCACGAACTGGTCCATGGCGACCCGCCCGGCGATCGTGCGCCACTTGCCCTCGACGAGGACCGGCCCGGCCGAGGAGGCGTGCCGTGGGATGCCGTCCGCGTAGCCCAGCGGCACCAGGCCGAGGGTGGTCGCTCCGGGTGTCACGTACCGGTGGCCGTAGCTGACGCCGTGCCCGCCCGGTACGCGCTTGACCAGGGCCAGCGAGGCGGACAGCGTCATCACCGGGCGCAGCCCGAAGTCGGCCGGGGTGCCCAGCTCGGCGCTGGGCGAGATGCCGTAGGTGGCGATGCCGGTGCGGACCAGGTCGAAGTGGCTCTCGGGCAGCGTGAGAGTGGCCGGCGAGTTGGCGATGTGCCGGACCTCGGGCCGTACGCCCTGTCCCTCGGCGTACGCGAGCATGTCGCGGAACACGCCGAGCTGGGCGGCGATGGAGGGGTGCCCGGGCTCGTCGGCGCAGGCGAAGTGCGACCACAGCCCCGTGACGCGGAGCAGCCCCTCGGCCTCGGCCCGCAGTGCCGCACCGACCAGCGCGGCCCAGTCGTCCCCCGGCTGGCAGCCGTTGCGCCCGAGCCCGGTGTCCGCCTTGAGCTGGACGCGGGCGGGCCGGTCGGCGCCCCTGGCCGCCTCGACGACCTCCTCCAGGGCCCACATCCCGCTGACGGACACGTCCAGCTCGGCCTCGATCGCCTCGCGCCACGGTCCGCCGGGCGTCCACAGCCAGCACATGATGCGCCCCGGCAGCCCGGCGGCCCGCAGGGCGAGGGCCTCCTCGGGCGTGGCCGTCCCCAGCCAGCTCGCCCCCGCGGCGACAGCCGCCCGGGCACACGGCACGGCCCCGTGCCCGTACGCCTCGGACTTCACCACGGCCATCACTGCCGCGCCCGGCGCATGGGCGCGCAGAGCCCGCACATTGGCCCGCAGTGCGGCCAGATCGATCTCGGCACGGGCCCGCAGGGGCGCGGTCGGGGCTGTTCTCTCGCTCATCGCGCCCAGTGTCTCAGAGCCCCCGGACCCCACTGCGACGGCAGGCCCACCACCGGGCCGGCGACCGCCGCAGGCCCACCCGATCACAGACTGCCCCCCTCGACCTGTGGAAAAACCCGGCGCGCCCCGTCCCCCGGCACGCGTCGCGTATGCGCACTACCCTCGGTGCTCATGAGCGACAGGCACATCAGTCAGCACTTCGAGACGCTCGCGATCCACGCGG
>NZ_JAIGQA010000222.1:0-12243 GCF_019733245.1 Streptomyces sp. WAC04114 | reverse complement strand
CCCTCGTCGGGCCCCGCCCTCTCGCCCTCCGTGCTGCCCTTCGCCCCGGCAGCACCCTCCACGGCCGCCCGCAGTGCGTCCGCGTCGAAGCGCCGGGCCAGGGCCTCGCGCAACCCGTCCCGCAGTGCCCGCTGGTCGTCCGTCAGGCGGAACCGCACGGCGTCTCACCGTCCCTTCGGCAGGCCGAGGATGCGCTCGGCGATGATGCTGTGCTGCACCTGCGAGGTGCCGGCCGCGATGGTGTACGACAGGGAGTTCAGTCGTTCGAGCGCCCAGGGCCGGTCCAGGTCGAGGCAGTCGGGGCCCAGCACCTGCGCGGCGGCGTCGTAGAGCTCCTGACGGGCGTGCGAGTAGCGGAGCTTGAAGACCGAACCGCCTGCGCCCGGTACCCCGCCCGATGCCTCCGCCGCGCTCACGTTCCACTGGGTGAGCCGCCACAGCGCCCGGAACTCGGCGTTGAGCCTGCCCAGCCGGCGTCTGAGGGCCGGGTCGTCCCAGCGGCCGTTCTTCCGGGCCTCGACGGCCAGTTCGCCCAGCACGCGCCGGCAGGCGACGACCTCGCCGGCGAAGGCCGTGCCCCGCTCGAAGGACAGCGTCACCATGGTGACGCGCCAGCCGTCGTTCTCGTCCCCGACCCGGTTCGCCACCGGCACCCGCACCTCGTCGAGGAACACCTCGGCGAACTCGGCCGACCCGGCGAGCGTGCGCAGCGGCCGTACGGTGACGCCGGGCGCGTCCATGGGCAGGGCGAGCCAGGTGATGCCCCGGTGCTTGGGCGCGCCGGGGTCGGTGCGGACCAACAGCTCGCACCAGTCGGCGACTTCCGCGTGCGAGGTCCAGATCTTGGAGCCGGTCACCACGTAGGCGTCGCCGTCGCGCCGCGCGCGCGTGCGCAGGGCCGCGAGGTCGGATCCGGCGTCGGGTTCGCTGAAGCCCTGGCACCAGACCTCCTCGCCGCGCAGGATCGGCGGCAGCCAGCGCGCCCGCTGCTCCGTCGTGCCCTCGGCGGCGATGGTGGGACCGGCGTGCAGCAGGCCCACGAAGTTGGCGCCCACGTAGGGCGCGCCCGCCCGCTCGGTCTCCTCCAGGAAGATCAGCCGCAGGGTCGGGGAGGCGTCCCAGTGGACGTCGGCGTATCCGGCGTCGTGGAGCCGGCGCTGCCAGCCGAGGTCGTAGGCGCGTCGCCCCGGCCAGTCGTCGGGGGACGGCTTGGGCGGGAGGCCGGGGAGCACGGCCGCGAGCCACTCCCGCAGCCGGGCCCGGAAGGCGGCCTCCTCGGGCGTGTCCGACAGGTCCATCGGCGGGCCTCAGCGGTCCCGGTCCAGGTCGAGGTCGAGCATCCGGATGGCGTTGCCCCGCATCAGCTTGTACACCGTCTCGTCGTCGAGTCCCTTGACGTGGTCGAGGGCGACCTCCTTGGTGTGCGGGAAGGTCGAGTCGACGTGCGGGTAGTCGGTCTCGAAGGTGGCGTTGTCCCGGCCGACCACGTCCAGCGACGCCACGCCGTGCTTGTCGCGGAAGAAGCAGCAGTACATCTGCCGGTAGTAGTACGTGGACGGCGGCTCGGGGATCGTCTCGCGCACCCCGCCCCAGGCGCGGTGCTCCTCCCACACGTCGTCGGCGCGCTCCAGGGCGTACGGGACCCAGCCCATCTGCCCTTCGGAGTAGGCGAGTTTGAGGCCCGGGAAACGCACCAGGACCCCGCTGAAGAGGAAGTCCATCATCGAGGCCATGGCGTTGTTGAAGCTGAGGGAGGCCTGGACGGCGGGCGGGGCGTCCGGTGAGGCGGCGGGCATCTGGGAGCTGCTGCCGATGTGCATGTTGACGACCGTCCCGGTCTCCTGGCAGACCGCGAAGAACGGGTCCCAGTAGCCGGAGTGGATGGACGGCAGCCCGAGGTGGGTGGGGATCTCGGAGAAGGTCACGGCCTTCACCCCGCGCGCTGCGTTGCGGCGGATCTCCTCGACGGCCAGGCCGACGTCCCACAGCGGGATCAGGCACAGCGGGATGAGCCGCCCGCCGCTGTCGCCGCACCACTCCTCGACCATCCAGTCGTTGTAGGCGCGTACGCAGGCGAGGGCGACCTCCTTGTCGTGCGCCTCGGCGAAGGTCTGCCCGCAGAAGCGGGGGAAGGACGGGAAGCAGAGGGACGCCTCGACATGGTTGAGGTCCATGTCCTCCAGGCGGGCCTTCGGGTCCCAGCAGCCGCGTCGCATCTCCTCGCGGGTGATGCCCTCCAGGGTCATCTGGTCGCGGTCGAAGCCGACGGCGGCGATGTTGCGCTTGTACGGGAACTTCAGGTCCTCGTAGATCCACCAGTCGGTGGGCTGGCCGTCCGGGTCCATGGTGATGCGGTACTTGCCGCCGATGTAGGCGAGTTCACCGATCCCCGCGGTCAGCGCCCTGGGGCCGCGCTCGCGGTACTTGGCCGGCAGCCAGGTGTCGAAGAGGTGGGCGGGCTCGATCACGTGGTCGTCGACGCTGATGATGCGGGGCAGTTCGGTCGCCATGGGTCCCCTCCGCCGGACGGTACTTATCTGATGCAGCGTCAGATAGCATCCCACCTGACGGTCCGTCAGCCAAGGAGCACGCCGAGGAGCAGGGGGCAGCCGTGAACGACACCCCGCACGCCCTGAGTTCGTCCCGGACCCTGTGGGAGCTGGTCACCCGCCGGGCCGCCCTCACGCCCGACCGCCCGCTCTTCCTCCAGGACGACCGGACGCTGACCTTCGGGGCTCTCCACGCCCGTGCCGAGCGGGTCGCGGCCGGCCTGTACGGCATGGGCGTACGCCCCGGCACGGTGGTCGCCTGGCAGTTGCCCACCCGCATCGAGACGGCCGTGCTGTCCTTCGCCCTGGCCCGGCTCGGCGCCGCGCAGACCCCGGTGATCCCCTTCTACCGGGACCGCGAGGTCGGCTTCGCGCTGCGCGAGTCGAGGGCCGAGTTCTTCGCGGTGCCGGGCACCTGGCGCGGCTTCGACCACACGGAGATGGCCCGGCGCCTCGGCGCGAAGGGCGTCTTCCAGGCCTACGACGACCTGCCCGAGGGCGATCCGTCCGTGCTGCCGCCCCCGCCCTCCGACGGCACCGCCGTCCGCTGGATCTACTGGACGTCCGGCACGACCTCCGACCCCAAGGGCGTGCTGCACACGGACCGTTCGCTGCTCGCGGGTGGTTCCTGCCTGGCGCACGCGCTGCGCCCCTCGGCGCGGGACGTGGGCTCGATCGCCTTCCCCTACGCCCACATCGGCGGGCCCGACTACACGGTGATGCTGCTGCTGTACGGCTTCCCGGCGGTGCTGTTCGAGCAGTTCGCGCTGCCGGAGGCGCTGGCGGCGTACCGCGCGCACGGGGTGACCATGGCGGGCGGGTCGACGGCGTTCTACTCGATGTTCCTCGCGGAGCAGCGCAAGCGGCCAGGAGAGCCCGTGGTGCCGACCTTGCGGCTGCTGGCCGGCGGCGGGGCGCCCAAGCCGCCGGAGCTGTACCACGCCGTCGTACGCGAGATGGGGGTGCAACTCACCCACGGGTACGGCATGACGGAGGTGCCGATGATCACCATGGGGGCGCCGGACGACACCCCCGAGCTGCTGGCGACGACGGAGGGGCGTGCGCCGCGGGGCATGGAGATCCGGATCGTGGACGGGGAGGTGCGGCTGCGCGGGGAGGCCGTGTGCCGCGGGTACCTGGATCCCGAGCAGACGGCGGAGGCCTTCGACGAGGACGGGTTCCTGCGCACCGGTGACCTCGGGCGGCTCACGGACACCGGGCACCTGGTCCTCACCGGCCGGCTGAAGGACGTGATCATCCGCAAGGGCGAGAACATCTCGGCCCAGGAGATCGAGGACCTGCTGCACCGGCATCCGGCGGTCGGGGACGTGGCGGTGATCGGCCTGCCGGACGCGGCGCGCGGCGAGTTGGTGTGCGCGGTGGTGGAACAGCCCCCGGGGGCCGAGGCCTTGACGCTCGCGGACGTCACCGCCTTCCTGCGCACCGAGGGACTGTCGGTGCACAAGCTGCCGGAGCGCCTGGAGGTGGTGGACGCCCTTCCGCGGGGCGAGACCCTGCGGAAGGTACTGAAGTACAAGCTCCGCGAGCACTACTCACACACGTGACCCGCAGCGGGCACCCCCCTGGGGGGCACAGTGCCCCCCAGGGGCGCGGGGAACTGCGCGAACAACCACCGACAGCCCGCAGCCGCTGTCCCCGAACAACCCCCACGGCGAAGGGGCGGACGCGTGGCCCTACTCGGGCACGGTGAAGTAGCGGGCGAAGGCGGGTACGACCTCGGCCTCGCCGACCTTGCCGTCGCCGTCCTCGTCGAGCGCGGCGGCGGCCGGGCCCGCGAGCTCCTCGGGGACGCCGAGGCACTTCAGGACGCGGCCGGCCTCCTCGGTCGTCGCGGCGCCGTCACCGTCGGTGTCGGCGACGTCCAGGGCCGCGTGCAGGAAGGGCCGGGCGATCTCGGCGAACCGGTCGGGGTTGTCGCGCAGCCGCTTGACCGCGCCGTTGACGAACTCCTCGCGCGTGATGCGCTGGTCGCCGTCGCGGTCCGCTATCCCGGCCATGCCCTGCCAGAAGGCCTCGGCACCGCCGTACAGGGCCTGTCCCTTGTCGGAGCGGGCCGCCACCGCGAACTCCGTGAGCAGCGCCTTGACAGCGCCGTAGAAGTCCTCGCGGTCGATGTAGCCGTTGCCGTCCTGGTCGAAGGTGGCGAACCGGGCGGCGATCCTGCGCTCGTACTCGCTGCTGACCATGTCTTTTTCGGGCCGCCTTACGTCAGGTGGGGTACGTCTCGGTCGGAGCGTACGACGGAGGGCGCCGTTCGGGCGCGGGAAAACGTCACTTGTGCCAAGACCGGGGGAATTCCCGGACAACGGCGTGCCGGAACGGCAACACCCGGTCTACCGTGCGTCATCGGGCGGTCACGCGGACAGGGGTTCGCCCTCGTCGCCGAGGGCCGCGTCCACGTCGCCGTACACGTCGAACAGCCTGCGCACACCGAGCGCGCCCAGGACCCGGTTGACATGGGAGCCGTCCGCCGCGCCGCGGGCGGGCAGCACGAGGCGCAGCCGGCCCTGGCAGGAGCGGATCAGCCGACGGGCCGCGATGAGCACGCCGACGCCGCTGGAGTCGCAGAAGAACACCTCGGACAGATCCAGGACGAGGCAGTGGTGCCCTTCGGCAACCACATCGTGCACGCGCTGACGCAGCACCGGCGACGTCACCAGATCCAGCTCGCCCGACACCTGGAGCACGGCCCACTCGCCCTGCTCGCCGCCGGTCACTTTGAAGGTCACCACCACGCCCCTCGCTCGCCAAACCGGAAGCAGACCCTACGCTTCCTTGCAGCGCGGCTGCCCAGCGGCCGTTCCCTGAAACACAACCAGAAAAACGGATCCCCCGCGGAAGAGGCTTGTTTTAGTCGACTTCGATCCTGTTCGATCCTCTTCAGTCAGGTCTGATCCTAGTGCGATGGGGTAGGCGCGAGCCCAAAGGCGACCGGTGCGAGCACCCGCGGCCCCCTACCACCTGCGGCCGGTCAGGGGGCGCACATTGCCACAAAGGGGCGTGCGCTACCGGACGTGCCGACTACATTCGAGGAGACGTCGGGCACAGGCTGGACAGAGCACGGGCGCGGGACACGAGCAGGGGGTGAGGGGGCCGCATGGCGAAAAAGGACGTACCGCCTCGCTGGGACCGCAAGATGCAGCAGCGGCTCGCCCGCGGGGAGGCCGCCGCCCTCGGTGAGCTCTACGACCGGTTCGCCTCCCTCGTGCACGGCCTCGCCCACCGCGTCCTCGGCGACGATCGCGCCGCCGACGGCATCACCCGCGAGGTCTTCATCCACGTCTGGGAGCACCCCGACTCCTACGACCCCAGGCAGGGCCCGCTGCGCACCTGGGTCGCCACGCTGACGCACCGGCTCGCGGTGCAGCGGCTGCGCGCCACCGAGACCGCCGCCCTCACGCGCGAAGGCTCCGGCACCACCGAGGAACTGGAGCACAGGGTGCGCCGCGCCTCGGTCGCCGCCCGCGCCGACTACATCGTGCAGTCCATGCCCGTCCCGCTGCGCTCGGCCCTGGAGCGGGCCTACTTCCAGCGCCGTGACTACCGCCAGACCGCCGCCGACCTCGGCATCACCGAGGACGAGGCCCGCCGCCGCCTGCGCCTTGGCCTGCAACTGCTCTCCACCGCCCACGACACCGAGGCACCGGGCGCCCCGCCCGGGTACGGGGGTGCGGTGTGAACGGGCCGGACCGGTTCGAGGCGTACGACGGCGACGAAGGGGAGAACGACCACGAGGGAAAGGGCAACACCGCGGACGAAAGCGGCACTCGGGATGAAGGCGGTGAAGGTGGGCGCGATGCCGGCCCGCCCGGTGACGCCCCGGGGCGCGGGCACCCGCCGCGGATACCGACGCCCCGGGCCTCCGTCGAGGACAGCGGACTGCCGCTGCCCGCGCCGGCGCACCCCGGCGACACGCCACCGCCGCCCGCCCCGCCCGTTTTCGAGCACCCCGTGCTGAAGGCCCTGCTCGGCGCCTGGGCACTGGCCGCGTGCTCGGCCGAGGAGGCCACGGCCGTCGAGGAGCACCTCGGCGCGTGCGGCCCCTGCGCCGACGAGGCCCGGCGGCTGCGCGAGGCGGTCGGACTGCTGCAACGCCCCGAGAGCCTTGACCTGGACCCGGGGCTGCGCACCCGCGTCCTGGACACCTGCCTGGAGCGGCGCCCGCCACGGATCCCGGTGCCGGACTGGGCCGCCGCCTACGACGCCGAGACCGCGCGCCTGGACGCCCTGCTGCAGGATTTCGGCGACGCCGAGTGGCACGCGCCGGTACGGCTGCGCTGGTTCCGGGCCGACGAGTCGACGAGCCGCCGCACCACCGTCGCCGGGGTCATCGCGCATCTGCTCAGCGTCGACGGCCTGGTGTCGGTCGCGCTCGGCCTGGACGACCCGCTGGGCGAGGTCCCGTCCCGGCAGCCGACGCCGGCGGCCCGCACCGAGGCCCTCTGGCGCGCCTCCCACTTCCCGCCGACCCGGTTCGTCCGCGCGCCCTGGCGCGAGCAGAGCCACAGCCTCGTGCGCACGGTGTCGTTCACGGGTGGCGGCGCCGGGAAGATGCCGGTGTCGTACGGCGACTTCGAGCTGCCCCTGCACGACGCGATGCTCGACCGGGCCTTCGAGTGCTGGGTGCACGCGGAGGACATCGCCGAGGCGGTCGACTACCCCTACGACCCGCCCTCACCGCGCCATCTGCACCGCATGATCGACCTCGCGGCCCGGATGCTGCCGACGGCCCTGGCCCACCGCCGCCGGGCCGGCCTCGCCTCCCCCGCCCACCACCGGCATCTGGTCGCGGCGGGCGAACCGGGCCGCAGCCTCCGGCTGGAGATCGAGGGCTCGGGCGGCGGCGAGTGGCTGATCCCGCTGGACTCCCCCGCGGCGAAGGGCTCCGCCGAGCACGAGGTGGCCCACGTGGCGTTGGACGGCGTCGAGTTCTGCCGCCTCGCCGCCGGCCACGTCCCGCCACAGGAGGCGGCGGCAGGCCAGGTGGGAGACAGGGAGGCGATCAGGGACGTCCTGTTCGCGGCGGCTTCACTGAGCAGGATGTGAGGTTTTGGGGGCGCGGGGCTCTGCCTGATATGCGGCTTCGCCGCGTGGGCGCGAACAGCCACAGAAAACCCGCACCCGCCGCGAAAACGGGATAACCCGAGCTCCTAGGCGAAAATCACCGTCCGCCGCCCATTGAGCAGAATCCTCCGCTCGGCATGCCACTTCACACCCCGAGCCAACGCCTGACACTCCACATCACGCCCGATCGCGACAAGCCCCTCGGGCGTCACGTCGTGCCCGACCCGCTCGACCTCCTGCTCGATGATCGGTCCCTCGTCAAGATCAGCCGTCACGTAATGAGCGGTCGCACCGATCAGCTTCACCCCCCGCGCATGAGCCTGGTGGTATGGCTTCGCACCCTTGAAGCTCGGCAGGAACGAGTGGTGGATGTTGATGATCCGCCCGGACAGCGCCTTGCAGAGGTCGTCCGACAGCACCTGCATGTACCGCGCGAGCACGACCAGTTCGACACCCTCCTCGCGCACGATGTCGAGCAGCCGCCCCTCCGCCTCGGCCTTCGTGTCCTTCGTCACCGGAATGTGGTGGAACGGGATGTTGTACGACTTCACCAGCTCGGCGAAGTCCGTGTGGTTCGACACCACTCCGGCGATCTCCACCGGCAGCGCCCCGGTCCGCGCCCGGAACAGCAGGTCGTTCAGGCAGTGCCCGAACTTGCTGACCATGAGCAGGATGCGCATCTTCTGGTCGGCGCGGTTGATCTGCCAGTCCATCTGGAACGAGTCACCGATCGCCGCGAAGCTGGCCCGCAGCTTCTCCACGGTCACCGGGGCGTCCGCGGAGAAGTGGACCCGCATGAAGAACAGGCCCGTGTCGTGGTCGCCGAACTGCTGGCTGTCCTCGATGTTGCAACCGGTCATGAACAGATAGCTCGACACGGCGTGCACGATGCCCTTCCGGTCAGGGCAGGAAAGGGTGAGGACGTACTGGTCGGCCGGGACCGCGGCGCTGGAGGACTGCTCGTTCATGCAGGACAGGTTCCCACAAGGAACGACACCCCCGGCAATCGTCCCGCAGGGCGGACCGCCCCGCGAAACCGCTAGGCGGACCGCGTCATGATCCGCAGCACTTCCAGACTGCGCGGCGCCGCGTCCGGGTCCTCGCCGTCACTCGTCGCGAGCTGCACGTGCGCGTCCCGGGCCGCCTGGACCGCCTCCGGCCAGGCCTCGTGCTCGAGGTAGGCGGCGACCGGCGCGTCCGGTCCGACCTGGTGCATGATCCGCAGCACCCGCAGCACCGCGCTGTCGACCAGGGCGGCCTCCTGCGCGTCGCGGAAGATCGTGCCGACGTACTTCTCGGCGGACCAGTGGTCCAGCCAGGTGTCCTCGACCAGCCGGTACACCGCGTCGGTCACGTCGCCGAAGCCGTCCACACCGGCCAGCCAGACGTCCCGCTGGAACCCGGGATCGGAGAGCATGTGCAGCGCCGAGCGCACGTTGCTGCGCCAGCGCCACCACGGCATGTCGTTGACAGGCATGCCGCCCATGGTGGATGAGCGACGGCCACGACGGGAAGAGTTCTCCGAAGCTTGCACGGTCATCGATCGTACGTTCCCCTCCACATCGGTTACATCAGCCCCCGTAATTCACCTGTGCGTCACCAAGTGTTGACCCGAGATCACTCACGGGTTAGCCCTGTGGCGGAATCGTGCAGACCCATGACCGGCAGGCGACGCACCCGCAGCACATTCCTCCCCGGCCTCCTCACCCGTCACGCCAGAAACGGCGTCCTCTCCGCGGGCGCGGCGGTCGCGTGCGCGTCCCTCCTGGCAGGTTGCGGTGTCGTCCCCGGCACCACGGGGGATGTCGGGGACGACACCATCACCGTCATGACCTGGGCCCCGCAGGACACCAAGGCCACCAACAAGCCCGGCATGCCCGCCTTCGCCCAGGCCTACGCCCGCTGGATCAACGCCGCGGGCGGGATCAACGGCCGCAAGCTCAACGTGCTGACCTGCAACGACCACAACGACAGCGTGGACGCCGCGAAGTGCGCCCGGCGGGCCGCCAAGGAGAACGCGGTCGCGGTCGTCGGATCCTACAGCCAGTACGCGGACTCCTTCTTCCCGTCGCTGGAGGGGGCCGGGATCCCCTACATAGGCGGCTACGGCATCACCAACGCCGAGGTCACCAGCCCCCTGTCCTACCCCGTCAACGGCGGCCAGCCCGCGCTGCTCGCCGGTCTCGGCAGCGCCCTCGCCGACTGCGGGCCCGTCGCGCTGATCCGGCCCGACACCATCGCGGGCGACCAGCTGCCCCCGCTGCTCGACTCCGGTCTGAAGGCCGGCGGCCACCGCGCCTCGACCGACCAGCGGGCGGCGGAGGACGCCACCGAGTACGACGGCCAGGCCGAGCGGGCGCTGCGCACGACGACCCGCGGCGCGACGGACGACGGCTGCGTGGTGCCCGCGCTGGGGGACCGCAACGGCACCTTCATGGACTCCTTCCGGCGCGCTCGCGAGGACTACCCCGAGGTGCGGACGGCCACCGTGCTGGGCAGCGTCGACCAGACGGTGATCGACGCGACCGGCGGCGCGTCCGGGCCCTACGAGGGTTCGTACATCACCGGCTGGTACCCGGTGGCGAGCGATCCGCGCTGGGACGGCATGAAGCGGGTGATCCGGGAGCAGGCCTTCGGCGACAACCGCATCGACCCCGCGGACGCCGGAGTGCAGACCACGTGGATCGCCTACACGGTGTTCCGGCAGGTCGTCGAGTCGCTCGGGGACGGTGAGGTGAGCGCCGACACGGTGGCGGAGGCCCTGGACGACGGCCTGAAGGTCAGCACGGGCGGGCTCACACCGACGCTGCGCTGGCAGTTCCAGGACAAGCTCGCCTCGGTGGGCTTCCCGCGCCTGGTCAACGCGAACGTGACCCTTCAGGTGGTGCGGGACGGGCGGCTGGTGTCGGCGCGCAAGGGCTTCGTCGACACGACGAGGACGCTGCAGAACGCCGACATCAACTACTGAGCGTCGCCGCCGGTCACCAGTCGTCCCGCCCGCCGTCCCCCGTCGTCACAGCTGGGTCGGCTGGCGCTCGGTCAGGCCGTACTTCTTCGCGATCCCGTTCCACAGCCCGGCCGCCTTGGCCTTCTCGGTGCTGGCGACGCCGCTGGCCCGGTTGCCGGCCTGGGTCTGATTGGTGGCGCGGGCCTGGCCCTTCTTGCAGCCCTTCTTGCCGGCGGTCTGGTCCGCCCAGGCCGCGTAGTGGTTGTCGGCCGAGGCCGAGGCCTGCCAGGCCTTGGTGAGGGCGGTGGTCAGTGCGGCATGGTCGGGCAGCTGGTCGACCTCGATGCCGGAGAGCCGGGTGACCAGCTGGTTGCGCTGCTTGGCCGCGTCACGCAGGTTCTTGGCGGCGTTCGGGAGGTTGTCGCAGCGCTTGACGTCGGCGACCGCGTTGATCACCGTGCTGCGGCTGTCGCCGCTGTCGGCGAGCAGCTTGTCCAGCTCGACCGCCTGGGCCCGGGCCGGGTCGGTGGAGGGGGAGGCGGAGCCGTCCGTCGCGGGTGCGGAGGCGGCCACGGTCTTCTTGTCGCCGCTGTCGTCGTCACCGCCGCCTCCGCCACCGGCGAGCAGCGCGCCCGCGCCGACCCCGAGGACGGCGATCCCGATGCCGACGGCGGCGATGACGGGCACGCGCGAGCCGGTGCGGCCGCCGCGCCCCCGGCCGCCGGAGGGCGGGGCGTGGGAGGGCTGGGAAGCGCCGTACGAGGCCTGGGGCTGCGGCTGCTCGATGCGGGGCATCTGCTGGGTGGCCCCGGCCGGGCTCTCGGCGCCCTGGTCGCTGCGGAAGAGGTTGTCGAACTCGGAGGGCGGCTGTTTGCCCCCGCCGGGCACCGGCGGTATGTACTGCGTCGCCTCGGCGTCCGGGTGCCCCGCGGGCGGCAGCGGTCCGGCTCCCGCCCCGGTGCGGGGCCCGGTCCCGAGGAACCGCGTCGCCTCGGGGTCCTCGCCCGCGGACATCTCGGGCGGCAGGGCTCCCGGGGTCACCGGGGGTATGTACTGGGTCGCGCCCTCGTCGGCGGTCGGCGCGACGGGCGGCAGATACTGCGTGGCCGCGACGGCCGTGTCGCCCGTGACGGGCGGTATGTACTGGGTCGCGCCCTCGTCGGCGGCCGGGGGCAGGGGGGCGCCTCCGGCGGGCCCGTAGGCACCCGAGGCCGGCGGCAGTCCACCGCTGTACGCATCGGAAGCCGACGGCAGGCCGCCCCCGTACGCATCGGCACCCGGCTGCGGCTGGGCGCTCCCGGCTGAGACGCCGTAGCCACCGGCAGTCGGCCCCTGCGGATACCCGTACCCGGAGCCACCCCGCGACGGCTGCCCGCCGGCGTCACCGGCCCCGGGCGCGCCGGACCCCGGCTGCGGCTGGGCGCTCCCGGCTGCGACGCCGTAGCCACCGGCAGTCGGCCCCTGCGGATACCCGTAGTCGGGGCCTCCCTGCGCCTGGCCGCCCGTGGCAGCGGATCCGTAGCCGGCGGCGGAGTGCGGTGGCTGCCCGGCCGCGGGGGTGCCGGAACCCTCCGGAGGCAGCGGCGCCGCGCCGGGGGTGCCGTAGGGGTCGTACCCCGCGGCAGCCGGCCGGCCCGAGCCGTACGGGTCGGGGTTCGCGGG
>NZ_JAIGQA010000221.1:0-12367 GCF_019733245.1 Streptomyces sp. WAC04114 | reverse complement strand
GTCGGGGGCGGTGGGCGACGGGGCGGTGTCGTCGCCCGGCAGGGGGGCGGCGGTCCCGCCCTTCGGGCCGCGTCGCGTACGGTCCGCGTCGCTGCGCAGGCCCGACCCGCTCACGCCGCCCTGGAGTTCGCGACGGCTCCCTGCCTCTGCTCCCTCGGCCCCGCGCGTCACGCTCGTCGCCCCGCTCGGCACCGGTGCCCTCCGGGCCGCCTCCGGCTCCGCCGGGCGCAGCCTCCCACGGACCCGGGCTCCCACCGCCGTCAGGGCAGGGGCACGCCGCGGCCGCAGGCGTTCCGTCGCCGTGCGCAGGGCCTCGTACGGACCGCCGGGGAAGCGGCCCACCAGGATCGCCAGGACGCCGATGAGGGCCGCGGCGAAACCGCCGCGGGTGCCCGCGTCCAGCCCGACCAGGAGCGCCGCCGCGGCTAGGGCGCCGAGCGGGCTGTCGGCGCCCAGCACCACCACCGCCGCGAACCACAGCAGGCCCCGCACCGGGTCGTAGGCGGCGGCGTCGAACGCGCGCAGGCCCATGCCGAGCATGCCGCCGCCCAGCGCGGCCAGCGCGGCGCCCGCGACGAAGGCCAGCAGCTTCAGGGAGGGCACGCCGACGCCCGCCGCCTGCGCGCCCCGCTCGTGATCCCGCATGGCGGCCAAGGCCCGGCCCGTGCGCCCCCGGCGCAGCGTGTGCGCCGCCAGCAGCGCGACCGCGAGCAGCAGCAGCTCCAGGAGGTAGTACGCCCGGTCCCCGTCGAAGCCCGCGGGGCGGCCCAGCGACAGGCCCGCGGTGGCGTACGGCTGGGCGAAGACGAAGCGGCTCACCCCCACCCCGACCGCGAACGTCGCCAGCGCCAGGGCCAGGCCCCGGCGGCCGATCGCCGGCCAGCCCGTCAGCAGGCCGAGCGGCGCCACCAGGACCACCGCCACCACGAGGGCCGCCAGTTCCGGCAGCGCGGGCAGCCACGGGAAACGGCCCGCCGCCAGCAGGGCCGTGAACAGGGCGCCCAGTCCCGCGTACGCCGCCTGCCCCAGCGAGATCTGGCCGCCGCGGCCGGTGACCACCACCAGGGACAACAGGATCACGGCCAGCGCCGGAACCTGGACCGAGGTGTGCAGATCCCGGCCGGCGAGCCCCAGCGGCAGCAGGAACAGCACGAGCACCACGATCCAGGCACCCGGTGGGGTCGCCGCGCGTGCCGTGGCCGTGCGAGGCAGCGCGTCCCGCTCCCCGACGCCCGGCAGAACCAGGGCCGCGACCAGCAGCGCGACGACGAACAGATTCGTGCCGGCCGCCTGGAGCAGCGGTTCGGCCCAGTCCGAGGGGTGCAGCCGCGTCAGCTGGCTCTGCGCCACCCCGATGCCCAGCGCCACCACCACCGCGACGGCCAGGCTCCGCATCCGGGCGGCCACCGCGACCGCGACGACCTCCATCACCAGCAGCGAGAGACCGTACGGGTCCAGCCGCACGTACGGCGCCAGCAGCACTCCCGTCAGACCGGCCGTGAACGAGCCGAACGCCCAGCCCGTGGCCGCGACCCGGTCCGCGTCGATGCCGCCCAGCTCCGCGAGCCGCCGGTCGTCGACCACGGCCCGCAGCTCCCGCCCGAACCGCGTCCGGCGGACCACCGCCGCGACCCCGGCGGCCAGCACCAGCACCACCGCCAGCTGCCCCCACGGCTCGTCCGGCACCAGCACGGGCGCGTCGTCCCGCGCCCCCTGCCCCCACACCAGCGCCGCCCCGCCCACCAGCAGCACGAACACCCCGATGGACGCCACCAGCGTCTGCGCCGGATCACCGCCCAGGACCGCCAGGGGCCGGAACACGAACCGTTCCAGGACCACACCCAGCCCCGGCGCCAGCACCAGCAGCGTCACCGCCGCCCCGAGCCACAGCGGCCAGCCCCACTCGACCACGCACTGCCGCAAGCCGTACGCGCACACCATCGCGATCGCGCCGTGCGCGAAGTTCAGCACGCCCGTCGCGCGGTACGTCACGATCAGGCCGATCCCGGTCAGCGCCGCCGCACTGCCGACCGAGAGCCCGGCGAGGGTGAGGTCGTACGTCAGCGAGGACATCAGTCGGCTTCTTCGGCCGGTTCGCAGATCGGGCACGGGTCCAGCTCCCCGCTCGCCACCAGCTTGGAGTCCACCGGGACCGCCTCCGCCTTGCCCGCCACCAGCGGGCAGTCCGCGCGGTGCCACAGCGTGCCGCCCGGCACCATCAGCAGATCGCCGCTGACCGCGAGCGGCGCGAGCGCGGCCCGCCCGGTCTCCTCCGGCCCGGCCGGTGCGTCCTCCACCAGCAGGCCGTACAGCTCCTCCACGCGCCGGGCGGCGATCGACTCCCGGCCGCGGGCCAGCAGCACCGCCCCGGCGATGATCAGCGCGGCGCCGGGGATCGTGCAGGAGGCCAGGTAGGGCAGCTGCCGTTCGGCGTAACGCTCGCCGGAGATCCCGTACCAGCCGACGACGCACAGCACCGCGCCTGCGGCCAGGGCCGCCCAGCCGGCCCACAGGACGGGATGCACGGTCCGCAGTCGGCTGGTCCGCATCGCTGGCTCCCACACGTCGGAATCGGCTGTGCGTGCGTCGGGCTGCCTGTTCAAGTCCGCCGATCGCTTGCACTATGCCCTGTGGAAGCTGACCCTGAAAGCACCGGGCGCACATGGCCCGGACCGACACCCGGTGGTGAGCCAGATGGTTCTCGGCAGCGACCTCAAGCGGGGGAACGCGATGGGGGGTCCACGCACCGCGGGACGGGGCACGGCGATCGCGGCCGCCCTGGTCCTGGCCCTCGCGCCGGTCCTCGCGGCGTGCAGTGACGACAGCGGCGGCGGCAGCACGAGCACGCCCCCCACACCGACCGCGGAGCAGACCACGAGCGCTCCGGCCAGCGCACCGGCGGACCGGGCCGCGGCGGAGGCGGAGATCAAGCAGAACTGGGAGAAGTTCTTCGATCCGCAGACCTCGACCGAGGAGAAGCAGGCCATCCTGCAGAACGGCGACCGGATGGGGCCGGTCCTCGAGGCCTTCAGCGGTGACGAGCGCGGCGGACAGGTCCAGGCGAAGGTCACCAAGGTGGAGTTCACCTCGGCGACCGAGGCGGACGTGACGTACACGCTCACCCTGAAGGGCGCCACCGTTCTGCCGAACGCCTCCGGGACAGCCGTCGAAGAGGAGGGCACCTGGAAGGTGTCCGTCAAGGCGCTGTGCTCGCTGGTGCAGATGAGCGGCAATGCGTCGCCGGTCCCCGGTTGCTGAAATCCTCGCCGCGGTGCTGTTGCTCTCCCTGAGCGCGGCCTGCGGCAGCCGGCTCCCGGAGAGCGACTTCCGGCACGACGACCGGAGCACCCCGCCGCCCCGCGACTCCGCGCCCCTGCGGGTCGGCATCATCACCAGCGCCACCAGCCCGGTCGGCGGCAACGCCTTCACCGGGCCGCGCGACGGCGCCCGGGCCTTCTTCGACCGGCTCAACGCGCGCGGCGGCATCGACGGGCGCCGGGTCGAGGTGCGCACCTGCGACGACGGCGGCAGCGGCGTCGGCAACAACGAATGCGTGCACAAGCTCGTCGAGGAGGACGAAGTCGTCGCCCTGGTCGCCACGACCGCCCTCGACTACGCGGGCGCCTCCCGCGTCTCCCGCGCGGGCGTCCCCGACATCGGCGGCCAGCCCATCGGCACCGCCTACGACACCTACCCGCACCTCTACGGCATCTACGGCAGCCTCGCGCCCCGCGACGGCACCCCCGGCTGGGACGGCACGCTGTACGGCGGCACCGAGGTCTACCGTTACTTCAAACGCGAGCACGGCGCCCGCACCGCCGCCGTCGTCTCCTACAACCAGTCCGCCTCGGCCGCCTACGCCCGGCTCGTCGAGCGCGGCCTGCGCGCCGAGGGCTACAAGGTCGTCACCGAGCAGGTCGACTTCGCCCTGCCCAACTTCCGCGCCGTCGCCGCCGACCTCAAGGAGCAGGGCGCCGACCTGGTGTTCGACGCCATCGACGGGCACGGCAACGCCCGGCTCTGCCAGGCGATGGATGAAGCCGGCGCCCAGGTCACCGCCAAGGTGACCAACGTGCAGAACTGGACGTCCACCGTCGCCGACGACTACAAGGACGCCCCGCGCTGCCGCAACGCCCTGTGGGCGACCGGCGCCAGCCGCAACTTCGAGGACACCGGCAACCCGGCCGTACGGGAGTTCCGCGAGGCGACGAAGGACCTCGAGACGCACTCCCAATGGCAGCTGGAGGGGTGGGCGGCCGCCCGGTGGTTCACCGACGCGGCGACGTCCTGCGCGGCCACGGGCATCACGCGCCGTTGCGTCGACGCGCACATGAACCGCAGCCAGGACTACACCGCCGGAGGACTGCTGCTCCCCGTCCGCTTCGACCGCCTCCCCGAGCCGCCGAAGACGATCCGGACCTGCCTGTCGGTGGCCCGCTGGCAGGACGGCGAGGGCTGGGTGGGGCAGGGGGACATGAACCGCACCTGCTTCACCGTCCCGCAACTGGCCTACGCGCCTTGAGGACAGTGGCTGTCCGCAAGGCCTGGCAGACTCGCCCCATGTTGGAGACCTCGGCCCGCCTGCTGCGTCTGCTGTCCCTGCTCCAGGCCCACCGCGAGTGGTCCGGCGCCGACCTGGCCGGTCGGCTCGGCGTCAGCGCCCGCACCCTGCGCCGGGACGTCGACCGGCTGCGCGAACTCGGCTACCCGGTCAACGCCAGCCCCGGCACCGGCGGCGGCTACCAGCTCGGCGCCGGAGCCGAACTGCCGCCGCTGCTCCTGGACGACGACGAGGCCGTCGCCGTGGCGGTCGGACTGCGCACCGCCGCCGGACAGGGCATCGACGGCATCGGCGAGACCTCGGTACGCGCCCTCGCCAAGCTGGAGCAGGTGCTGCCGAACCGGCTGCGCCGCCGCGTGGGCGCCCTGAACGCCGTCACCGTGCCGATGCTGCGCAGCACGCTGCCCTCCTCGGTCGACCCGGCCGTGCTCACCGAACTCGCCCACCTGTGCCGGGACGCCGAACGCCTGCGCTTCGAATACATCGGCCACGACGGCACCGTCACCCGCCGCAGCGTCGAACCGCACCGCCTGGTGTGCACCGAACGCCGCTGGTACCTGGTCGCCTGGGACCTCGACCGCGACGACTGGCGCACGTTCCGCGTGGACCGCGTCACGCCCAAGCCCCCACACGGCCCGCGCTTCGTGCCGCGCGACCCGCCGGCCGAGGACCTGGCCGCCTACGTCTCCCAGGGCGTCTCCACGCGCGCGTACGCCACCCATGCCCTCGTGCGGCTCCTGGCGCCCCTGGAGGAGGCCGCCCAGCACATCTCGCCGTCCGCCGGGGTGCTGGAGGCGGAGAGCGGGGACACCTGCCTGCTGCGCTGCGGCGCCGGCAGCCTCGATGTGATGGTCATCCACGTGATGATGCTGGGCTTCGAGTTCGAGGTGCTGGAGCCGGTCGAGCTGGTCGAGGCGATCAGGAGGACTCGGGACCGGCTTGATGGCGCTCTGGCTCGGGCTGCGCAGTCACCGCCGCGTACTGCGGATGGTGCAGGTCGAACGCCGGGGACTCGGAGCGGATCCGGGGCAGCGTCGTGAAGTTGTGCCGCGGCGGCGGGCACGAGGTCGCCCACTCCAGGGAACGGCCGTAGCCCCAGGGGTCGTCGACCTCGACCTTCGCGCCGTACTTGGCGGTCTTCCACACGTTGTAGAGGAACGGCAGCGTCGAGATGCCGAGCAGGAACGCGCCGATCGTCGACACGGTGTTGAGCGCGGTGAACCCGTCCGCGGCGAGGTAGTCCGCGTACCGGCGCGGCATGCCCTCGGCGCCCAGCCAGTGCTGCACCAGGAACGTGGTGTGGAAGCCGACGAACAGCGCCCAGAACTGGATCTTGCCGAGCCGTTCGTCGAGCATCTTCCCGGTGAACTTCGGCCACCAGAAGGAGAGGCCGCCGAAGATCGCGAAGACGACCGTGCCGAAGACGACGTAGTGGAAGTGCGCGACCACGAAGTACGAGTCCGTCACATGGAAGTCCATCGGCGGCGACGCCAGGATCACCCCGGTCAGCCCGCCGAACAGGAACGTCACCAGGAAGCCCGTCGCCCACAGCATCGGCGTCTCGAAGGACAGCGAGCCCTTGAGCATGGTGCCGGCCCAGTTGAAGAACTTCACACCCGTCGGCACCGCGATCAGGAAGCTCATGAAGGAGAAGAACGGCAGCAGCACCGCGCCCGTGGCGAACATGTGGTGCGCCCACACGACCATCGACAGGCCGGTGATCGCCATGGTCGCGCCGACCAGCGTCAGATAGCCGAACAACGGCTTGCGGCTGAAGACCGGGATGATCTCCGTGATGATGCCGAAGAACGGCAGCGCGATGATGTACACCTCGGGATGGCCGAAGAACCAGAACAGGTGCTGCCACAGGATCGCCCCGCCGTTGGCCGCGTCGAAGACCTGCGCGCCGAACCGCCGGTCCGCCTCCAGCACCAGCAGCGCCGCCGCGAGCACGGGGAACGCCATCAGGATCATGATCGACGTGAACAGCGTGTTCCAGACGAAGATCGGCATCCGGAACATCGTCATGCCGGGGGCGCGCATCCCGATGATGGTGGTGATGAAGTTGACCGCGCCGAGGATCGTGCCGAAGCCCGCCAGCGCCAGCCCCATGATCCACAGATCGGCCCCGAGACCCGGCGTGCGCTCCGCGCTGTTGAGCGGGGCGTAGGCGGTCCAGCCGAAGTCCGCCGGACCGGAGGGCACCAGCAGCGAGCCGAGCACGATCAGCCCGCCGAACAGGAACAGCCAGTACGAGAGCATGTTGAGCCGCGGGAAGGCGACGTCGGGCGCGCCGATCTGCAACGGCATCAGCTCGTTCGCGAAGCCCGCGAAGCTCGGTGTCGCGAACAGCAGCAGCATGATCGTGCCGTGCATCGTGAACGCCTGGTTGAACTGCTCGTTGTCGATGATCTGCAGGCCCGGACGGGCGAGCTCGGCGCGCATCAGCAGCGCCATCGCCCCGGCGATCAGGAAGAACACGAACGACGTGACCAGGTAGAGATGGCCGATCTTCTTGTGGTCCGTCGTCGTCAGCCAGTCGACCACCACCCGTCCGTGCCGCGTGCGCGGTTCGGACGGCGCCGAGGCCTGTACGGTCTGCGTCCCCATCGCTCGCTCGCCCCTTCGCTCATCGCGTGCCGGGCCCGTCGCAGCCCGCGCCTCACATGCCCGCGAGCTCACGCCATGATGCTCGCGTCACCGCGCGCTCCGACAGGGGGCGTACCGGCCTCTCGGTGCCGAAGCCATGCATTTCCTCTACCGCGCCCACGCCGCCGGGCCGGTGCGGCACCGGAAAGGAAGCAAGCCTCACCGGCACTTCTCCCGGCACTTTCCGCCGGGCTTTTCCATGAGCTCATGTGACACGCGGGAATTACGATCGAATGCCTGCGGAAGGCGTACGGAACCCCTCTTCCGGGTGACGGGTGACGCCCGAAACTCCTGTCGTGATCTTGTGACAGAAGCGTGACCGGAGGCGGACAGTGACCGGCCGGGGCCCCGGACTTCCGCGCTCGCCGGACAGGACATAGCGTGGCGGCATGGCACCGACTCCGACACCTCCCGCGGAACCCGACGACAGCCCGGACACCTATGTCGGCCTGGAGGCCGGCCGGGCCGAACGCCTCGCGCGTGAGCGCGGCTGGCCGACGGTGCGCGCGCTGCCGTCCGGGGCGATCATCACGATGGAGTACCGCGTGGGCCGGCTGAACTTCGAGGTCAAGGGCGGCCGGGTGGCGCGGGCCTGGAAGGGCTGAGACCCGGCGAAGGCCCCGGTTCCGCTCCGGAACCGGGGCCTTCGCCATGCCGGACGGGTGCGCGCCGTGCCGTGGTCAGCCGCCCGTCACGGGGCGGGCGGACGGGGTCGAGCCGCGCGGGTGGCGCTCCGGGTGCGCCGGGCGACGGCTGCCGGCCGGGGTGATCGGTGTGCGTTCCGAACGGGCCGTGTGCGGGCCCGGCGCCAGGTAGACCGGGGCCCGGGGCGAGCGGGCCGCGACGTCGTCACGGTCGGCCGGCACGGGCGTGACCAGCACGGGCGGTGCGCCGGCAGGGGCGGCCGGGGTGCGGCGCCTGCGGGCCCGCAGACGGTCGCGGAAGTCGAAGATGGCGTCCTCGGCACGGGCGATCAGCGGCTCGAACCACGGCAGACCGAGCATGATCAGCAGACCCGCGGTCCAGCCGAGGAGCACATCGCTCAGCCAGTGCGTACCGAGGTAGACGGTGGCCATCCCGACGCCGAGCGAAGTCACCGCGGAGACGGCGGACAGCCAGCGCTGCGCTCTCGCGCTGGACGCCAGGTAGGCCAGGATTCCCCAGGTCACCACGGCGTTCGCGGTGTGACCGCTCGGAAATATATCGCCGCCGAGCCACATCTCGCTCGAGCCGATCGTGGTCGCGTAGTGCGGTCCCAGGCGCCCCATGCCGTACTTGGCGGCGCCGACCGTGATGTTCAGCAGCAGCAGTGAGACGCCGAGCGCGAGCAGCGGCCGCAGGGTGTGCTGCCGCCAGGAGCGCCAGCCCAGCCAGGCCGCGACCATCACGGCGGTCGGGCCGCGCTGGCCGAGGACCACGTAGTAGTCGACGAACCAGTGGATCTCCGACCACTGCTGGTACGGGCGGAAGAACATGACCTGCCAGTCGAGCCGGACCAGCCAGGACGTGATCACCACGGCCCACACGATCGCGCCGTAGAAGGCCAGGGTCGCCGCGAAGAGCACGATGCGGTGCCTGCTCATCTTCGGCACATCGATGTGGGCCGGTCGTTCCGGCTCACGGTCCAGCCGGGCGAACACCCGGTCCAGACGGGTGAGCTTCGGTTCGGTACGCACCCAATCGACGTTACAGCGAGTGAGCTCAGATCCCAGGCGAATCAACGGCTTTGTGATGACGATGTGATGTGGGATTCCTCTCAGGAGGAGGTTTATTTCCAGCGAATCTGCAATCTTCGGCCGCTGCGACCTTCAATTCCTTTGATCATTCCGGATGGGGGTTTTATTGCGCTTTTGAATTCGTTCACCGGGGCATGGTGCGGAATTCCCCTCGCGCTCACAGCGGGTCAGGGCGGACCCGAGCCGTTCAGCCAGAACGCCCCGTACACCGCAGAAGCCACCGCCACGCCCCCGAGCACCGCCACTGACCTGCGGATACGCGCTGCGGCCAAGGCCCGCGCGAGAGGCAGGAGCAGAGGGAAGGCGGGCAGCAGAAGGCGCGGCTTCGAGCCGAAGTAGCTCGACGCGCACAGGGCGAGCGCGGTCACGACGCCCGTGTAGACCAGCAGCGGCAGCGGTTGGCGCTGACGTACTCCGGTCACATACAGCCAGACGACTGACGCGACCCCGATGATCAGCCCCACGCCGGCCAGGGCCGCCGGGAACGACGTGAACTTGTCGGCGACGAACCGGGCGAAGGCCCAGCCGCCGTCGAAGCCGTTGCGCCATCCGGCCTGGACGTCCAGATAACCCAGCGGGCCCTTGCCGGTGTGGTGCCCGACCCAGAGCACGTAGCCCGCGGTGCCGAGCGGGGCCAGGACCATACCGAGGAGCCGCCGGAACCGGGTCCCGGGGTCGGCCGGGGCTGCCGGGGTGCCTGGGCCGGCCGGGGTGTCCGGGACCGCCGGGACTTCCTGGCCGGCCGGGGTGTCCGGGGCATCGGGGGCGTCCTGCGGGTCCCGGGCACCCGCGCCGGCCGCAGGCCTCTCCCGTGCGAAGGAGGCCAGCGCCGCCACCCACACCGCGGCCACCACGGCCAGTCCCACCGGACGGGTCAGCCCCGCGAACAGGGCCAGCGTGCCCGCCGTCACCCAGCGGCCGGTCAGCACCGCGTACAGCGACCACGCCGCGAGCGCCGTAAACAGGGACTCGCTGTACGCCATCGACTGCACGATCCCAACCGGCAGGACGGCCCACAGCAGGACCGCGCACACCCCGGCCCGGCGGCCGTACACACGGTCCGCCACCGCGAAGATCCCCCAGGCCGCGGCGAGCGAGGAGACCAGGCTCACCAGGAACCCGCCGTCCGCGTACGACAGCGGCGACACCGCCGCCACCAGCCGCTCCAGCCAGGGCAGCAGCGGGAAGAACGCCAGGTTCGAGTGCACGTCCCCGTTCGCCAGCCGCACCTCGTAGCCGTAACCGAGCTCGGCGACCCTGGTGTACCAGAGCGCGTCCCAGCGGGCGGTCAGCAGCGTGTACGCGCTCTTGTCCCGCGCCCCGCTCCACAGGAACAGGACGAGCAGGCCCAGGGCGCGGACGGCCGCGTACCCGGCCAGCGCCGGAGCCGCCCGGCGCAGCGCCCCGGCGCGGGTCGGAGCCGCGCGCGTCTCAAGATCGGTCACGCGCCCGATTATCGACCCGGGCCGGAACCATCCGGCCGGCCGGGGCGTGGACGAGGTGGGAGGAAGTGGCGTACACCACATCCTTCCGCCGGAGGTGTGAGAGGTCCGCCACTGGTCTCCGTCGAGGACTCGCGTACTCTGACGTGTCACTCGCTTTTCGTTTGCGCGGGCCGGGGACGACCGCTCCTCTCCGGCCGAGTCGCGGGGGCGTCCCCCACCCCGTGAGCCCGCCGATCGCGAGGGAACATCTGGGAGGTACGTACATGTCCGGGACGACCACGGCCGCCGCTGCGCTGCGCCGTCGGGCGGCCGGGGCCGGTGCCAACCGCTGGGTGGTTCTCGTCGTCCTCTGCGTCAGCCTGCTGCTGGTCGCCGTCGACGCCACCGTGCTGCACGTGGCGGTCCCCGCCGTCACGGAGGACCTCAGGCCCGGCGGGATCGAGCTGCTCTGGATCGTCGACGTCTACCCACTGGTCTGCGCCTCGCTGCTGATCCTGTTCGGCACGCTGGGCGACCGCATCGGCCGCCGAAGAGTCCTGCTCCTCGGGTACGCGCTGTTCGGCGTCGCCTCCGGCCTCGCGGCCCTGGCCGACAGCGCCCAGGTGCTGATCGTGGCGCGGGCGCTGCTCGGCGTGGGCGGCGCGATGATCATGCCCGCGACCCTGTCGATCCTGCGGCAGGTCTTCCCGGACCGGCGCGAGCGGGCGCTCGCGATCGGCATCTGGAGTGCCGTGGCCGCGGTCGGCGCGGCGATCGGACCGCTGCTCGGCGGCTTCCTGCTGGAGCACTTCTGGTGGGGCTCGGTGTTCCTCGTCAACATTCCGTTGATGCTGGTCAGCCTTCCGGTGGGACGGCTGCTGCTGCCCGAGTCGAAGGGTGACGGCAAGGGCCCCTGGGACGTGATCGGCGCGCTGATGGCGGCGGCCGGGCTGTTCGGTGTCGTGCTGGGCGTGAAGCGGCTCGGCAGCGGGGAGTCGCTGGGCAGCCTGCTCACCGTGCCGTCGCTGGTGGTGGGCGCGGCGCTGCTGGTCGCCTTCGTACGGCGGCAGCGGCGGCGGACGTATCCCCTGGTGGACCTCAAGATGTTCGCGCGGCCGGCGTTCAGCACGTCCGTCGGGTGCATCGTGCTGGCGATGCTCGCGCTGGTGGGACTGGAGCTGATCGCGGCGCAGTATCTGCAGCTGGTGCTCGGTCTTTCGCCGCTGGAGACCGGGCTGCGACTGCTGCCGCTGACGTTCGCGGCGATGGCGGCCGGGCTGGCCGGGGCGCGGATGCTGCGGCGGTTCGGGCCGCGGCGGATGGTGTGCGCCGGGTTCTGCCTGACGGCGTTCGCGGTGGTGCTGCTGACGGCACTGGGCCGGACCGACGACTGTGCCCTGATGGTGAGCGGGTTCGTGCTGCTCGGCTTCGGGCTGGAGACGACGCTCTTCGGGGCGTACGAGTCGATGCTGAGCGAGGCGCCGCCGGAGCAGGCCGGTGGGGCGGCGGCGATCGGGGAGACGTCGTACCAGCTGGGGGCGGGCATCGGGATCGCGCTGCTCGGCACGGTGATGAACGCGGCGTACGCGCCCGGGCTGTCCGGGGTGCCCGGGGTTCCGGCGTCGGCGTCCTCCTCGGCGGGGCATTCGCTGGGGGAGGCGTACGAGGTCGCCGCGCAGCTGGGCGGTTCCGCCGGGGCCGCGCTGCGGCATGCCGCCCGGGACGCGTTCGTGCACGGGCTGCATGTGACGTTGCTGGTGAGTGCGGGGTTGTTGCTGCTCGGCGGGGTGATGGCGTTGCGGTTGCCGCGGGTCATGCAGTGCGAGCCGGGACCGGTGGAGCTCCCTTCCCCCAGGGACGCGGCGGAGTCCCGCGTCTCGGTCTGACGCCCCTTCCTTCGCCCACCCACGCGCCACCCGCGACTGCCGAACGAGAGGCTGAGGTCGCCTGTGGGGGCACCGCGCCGTCGGCGGCTTGCGGTGGGAGGGCTGCAGGGG
>NZ_JAIGQA010000220.1:0-12528 GCF_019733245.1 Streptomyces sp. WAC04114 | reverse complement strand
CCTTCCCCCTCCCCCTCTCCCCAACGCAAGGGAACCCACCGTGACCAGACTCAGCGTCGAGATGCTGGCAGCGGACGCACCCGAGCCGATCACCTCGGCCGGCCACGCTCAGCTGGGCATCGCCGTTCTGGCGGGCATCGCCGTCATCGTCCTGCTCATCACGAAGTTCAAGCTGCACGCCTTCCTGTCGCTGACCATCGGGTCACTGGCGCTCGGCGCGATCGCCGGGGCGCCGCTGGACAAGGTGCTGCTCAGCTTCAGCGCCGGCCTCGGCTCCACGGTCGCCGGCGTCGGTGTGCTGATCGCCCTCGGGGCGATCCTCGGCAAGATGCTCGCCGACTCCGGCGGTGCCGACCAGATCGTCGACACCATCCTCGCGAAGGCCGGCGGGCGGTCGATGCCGTGGGCGATGGTGCTGATCGCCTCCGTGATCGGGCTGCCGCTGTTCTTCGAGGTCGGCATAGTGCTGCTGATCCCGGTCGTGCTGATGGTCGCCAAGCGCGGCAACTACTCGCTGATGCGCATCGGCATCCCGGCGCTCGCGGGTCTGTCCGTGATGCACGGCCTGGTGCCGCCGCACCCCGGTCCGCTGGTCGCGATCGACGCCGTCGGGGCCGACCTCGGCGTGACGCTGGCGCTCGGCGTTCTCGTCGCCATCCCGACGGTGATCATCGCCGGGCCGGTGTTCTCGAAGTACGCGGCCCGCTGGGTCGACGTCCCGGCCCCCGAGAAGATGATCCCGCAGCGCGCCTCCGAGGACCTCGAGAAGCGTCCCGGCTTCGGCGCCACGCTCTTCACCGTGCTGCTCCCGGTGATCCTCATGCTCGCCAAGGCCCTGGTCGACATCGTCGTGGACGACCCCGAGAACCCGGTGCAGCGTGTCTTCGACGTCATCGGCGCCCCGATGATCGCCCTGCTCGCCTCCGTGCTGGTCGGCATCTTCACGCTGCTGCGACCCGCCGGGTTCTCCAAGGAGCGGATCTCGCCGCTCGTCGAGAAGAGCCTCATGCCGATCGCGGGCATCCTGCTGATCGTCGGCGCGGGCGGCGGCTTCAAGCAGACGCTCATCGACACGGGCGTGGGGCAGATGGTCCTGGACATCTCCGAGAACTGGGCCATCCCCGCGCTGCTGCTGGCCTGGCTGATCGCGGTGGTGATCCGGCTCGCGACCGGTTCGGCGACGGTGGCCACGGTCTCGGCGGCCGGTCTGGTCGCCCCGCTGGCGGCGGACATGTCCACCACGCACGCCGCGCTGCTCGTCCTGGCCATCGGCGCCGGTTCGCTGTTCTTCAGCCACGTCAACGACGCCGGCTTCTGGATGGTGAAGGAGTACTTCGGGCTGAGCGTCGGTCAGAACATCAAGACCTGGTCCGTCATGGAGACGATCATCTCGGTGGTCGCCGGCGGTCTGGTCCTGCTGTTGTCCCTCGTGATCTAGGAGCGCCACGGCGATGACGGCTCATCCCCTCTTCGACATCGGCGGCCGCACGTCCCTGGTCACCGGCTCCAGCCGGGGCGTCGGACTCGCGCTCGCGCGCGGTCTGGCGGAGGCCGGCTGCACGGTCGTGCTGAACGGACGTGACGAGGACCGGCTCGCCGAGGCCGCCGCCGGGATGCCCGGCGACCGGGTGCACACGGCCGCGTTCGACGTGACCGACGGATCCTCGGTGACCTCGGGGGTCGCCGAGGTCGAGGAGCGGGTGGGCCCGCTCGACATCCTCGTCAACAACGCGGGCGTGCACCTGCGCGCCACGCTGCTGGAGTTCGGGGAGTCCGACTGGCACCGGATCCTGGACACTGGCGTTCCGTTTCGACGGGGAGTTCGACGAGGCGTTGACGCTGCCGGCCGGGGAGCCGGCGTTCGACGGGCTGATCAGTGCGGTGGTTCCCGTGGGGGAAGCCGCGTCCGCTTTCGCCCTGGCCGGTGATCGGAGTCGGTCCTGCAAGGTGCTGTTGGGTTTCGCCCCGGCGCCATGGACCTGACCGTCGGTGCGCGGGTGCGGGTGTGTTGTGGTTGTTCGCGCAGTTCCCCGCGCCCCTGAGGCATGAGAACTACGGGCGCCACAGGGGGTGCTCCTGCTTCGCCCACTCTCTGCTCACCCGGCCCGTGCGCATGCCTCTCCTGGATTCCGGGTCCGCCAGGGCCATGCCGATGTGGCCTGCCAGGACGATGCCGATGGTGAGGGCCAGCCAGTCGTGGACGAAGGTGGCGCTGGTGCGCCAGAGCAGGGGGGTGAGGTGGGTGAACCACATCATCAGGCCCGTGGCGAGCATGACCAGCGTGGCGCCGGCGATCCAGGCCGTGTAGAGCTTCTGGCCGGCGTTGAACTTGGCCGCGGGGCGGGACGAGCGGCGTTTGTCGCGGTGCAGGGCGGCGCGCAGCCAGGTGCGGTCGTGCGGGCCGAAGCGGTTGAGGCGGCCGAGGTCGGCGCGGAAGGCCCGGGAGGCGAGGGCTGCCAGGACGGGGACGGGCAGGGCGAGTCCGGCCCATTGGTGCAGGGTGACGACCAGGGCGCGGCGGCCGACGAGTTCGGCGAGCTGGGGGACGTAGAGGCAGGCCGCGGTGAGGACGCAGACGCCCATCAGGGCGGCAGTGGTGCGGTGGGTCCAACGCTGCAGCGTGGTGAAGCGGCGCACGTCGGCCGTGTCCGGCGGGGTGTCAGCTCGTAGGGTCATCGTCGCGTCCGTTCGAGCGGCCCACCCAGGCGTCGACGTCGTAGCCGCGCTCCTCCCAGTAGCCCGGCCGGACCTCGTCGGTGACGGTGATGCCGGAGAGCCACTTGGCGGACTTGTAGAAGTACATCGGCGCCACGTAGAGGCGGACCGGACCGCCGTGGGAGTGGCCGAGGTCCTTGTCCTGCATGCGCAGGGCGACCAGGACGTCCGCGCGGCGGGCCTGGGCGAGCGTGAGGCTCTCGGTGTACGTGCCGTCGAAGCAGGTGAAGCGGATGGCCCTGGCCGTGGGGCGGACCCGGGCCGCGTCCAGGATCCGGGAGAGGCGGACGCCCTCGAAGGGGGTGTCGGGGACGCGCCAGCCCGTGACGCACTGGACGTCGCGGACCATGCGGGTCTGGGGCAGGGCCTTGAGGTCGTCGAGGGTGTAGGTCGTGGGGCGCTCGACCAGGCCGTCCACGGTGAGCCGGTAGCTGCGGGCGTCCTTGCGCGGGACGGACGAGGCGACCGAGTAGTAGCGGAAGCCGCCGCCGTTGGGGAGCAGGCCCGTCAGGCCGGTGGGGTCCTTGTCGGCCGCGCCGCCGAGGAAGCGCTCCAGGCCGCGTTGCAGCGGGGGCGCGGCGACCACGCCCGCGGCGCCCAGGGCGAGGGTGCCGAGGAAGACGCGGCGGCCGATCGGGGTGCCCCGCTCTTCGGGGTGCTCGTCGTTCACACCCTCATGTACGTCCTCGTTCACGTACTCATTCGAACACCCGCGGTCCCGGCAGGACAGGGATCGCGGGTGTTCGTCAGACTTCCGTCACCACTTCTTGCCTGAGCCGCGTCAGGAGGAGGCCGCCTTGTCGAGCTGGAACGCCTCGTTGCCGAGGCCGATCCGGGCGTGCTTCTCGGGGGCGCGGGCGCGCAGCACCAGGCCGAGGACCACACCGGCGAGTGCCGCGAGGCCGATGATGCCGGGCAGCACCCAGCTCAGCGAGGAGCCGGGTCCGGCGCCGACCAGCACCTCGAAGTCCTTCACCGTGTAGCCGGCGATCACCAGCAGGGCGATGCCCGCCAGCGCGGACGTGACCAGCCGCCAGGCCTGGGCGCCGGCGGCGCCGCGGCGGACGAAGAAGACGACGACGGACAGGGACGCAGCCGCCATCAGCACGATCACGCCGAGGGCGCCGATGTTGCCGAACCAGGTGAACAGGTGCAGGACGGGCGCGGTCGGGTCGCCGGCCGGCTTGTCGTCGCCGACGGCGAAGGCGGCGACGACCACCACGGCCACGACGGTCTGGAGCAGCGAGCCGGTGCCCGGGGCGCCGCTGCTGCCGCTGGTGCGGCCGAAGGCGGCCGGCAGCAGGCCCTCGCGGCCCATGGCGAAGGCGTAGCGGGCGACGACGTTGTGGAAGCTGAGCAGCGCGGCGAACATGCCGGTGACGAACAGGACGTGCAGGACGTCGGTGAAGGTGCCGCCCAGGCGGGACTCGGTGAGGAAGAACAGCAGTCCGGCGCTCTGCTTCTGGGACGTGCCGACGATCGCGGAGGGGCCGGTGGCGACGGTGAGGGCCCAGGAGCTCAGCGCGAAGAAGACGGCGACCCCGCCGACCGCGAAGAACATCACCCGCGGCACCAGCACGTGCGGGCGGCTGGTCTCCTCGGCGTAGACGGGGGCCTGCTCGAAGCCGAGGAAGGCGGCGATGCAGAAGCACAGCGCGGTGCCGACGCCCGCGCCGGTGAGCGTGTCGGGGTTGAAGGCGTGCAGCGACAGGCCCTCCTTGCCGGGGTCGGTGAGGGCGGCGACATCGAAGATCACGACGAGGAGCACCTCGATGACCAGCAGCACGCCGAGCACGCGGGCGTTGACGTCGATCTTCAGCCAGCCGAGCAGCCCGACGGCGAGCGCGGCCACGAGGGCCGGTATCCACCAGGCGATCTCCACGTCGGCGTAGGTGGCGAAGAGCCCGGAGACCTCGAAGCCAAAGATGCCGTAGATGCCGACCTGGAGCGCGTTGTAGGCGACGAGTGCGACCAGGGCGGCGCTCGCGCCGGCGGTGCCTCCGAGGCCGCGGGAGATGTACGCGTAGAAGGCGCCCGCGTTGTGGACGTGGCGGCTCATCTCCGCGTATCCGACGCTGAACAGGATCAGGACGACGCCGAGGACGACGAAGAGCAGCGGCTGGCCGACGATGCCCATCACCGCGAATGTGGTGGGCATGACACCCGCGACGACCATGAGCGGGGCGGTCGCGGCGAGGACGGAGAGCAGCAGGCCCCCGGTGCCGAGCCGGTCGGCGCGCAGGGCGCGCTCCTGCCCCTTGAACGTACTGATGCCGTCGGCGGCGGGCGGGCTCGTTCTCGAACTGTCCGTGGTCATCGGGGGTGCGTCCTCACTCTTCGGGTCGGGGGGTCAGGCCGTGCCGAGCGCGCCGGCGCGGGCGGCGGCGAAGGCGGTGTGCGGGTCGCGGTCCGGGTACGACCAGGGCGCCGGGGTGGCGTGGGGGCCGATCCGGTGGAACAGGGCGGCCGCCTCGGCGCCCCGCCCCTCGCAGAACTTGGCGTGGGCGAGGAAGTTCAGGTCGATCAGCCGCCGCGGGTGCCCCTCCAGCTCCCACTCCAGCCACCAGTCGAAGGCGGCCTTCATGACCTGCCGGGCGCGGCGGCCCGCCCAGTGGCCGGAGGCGGCCGGGTCGGCGGGTTCGTGCCCGGCGGCGGCCAGCACGCGGTACCGCTCGGCGTGCGCGATGACCGGCAGGATCGCGAGCGGGGAGTCGGCGGGTGCCTGTTCGGCGGCCCAGTTGGCGAAGTCGTAGACCTCGTGCAGCGGGTCCCGGCCCGCCTCGGTACGGCGGGCCGCGAGCCGGGCGACCATCAGATGGTGGGCGTGGTGGTGGTCGGCGTAGCGGGCGCGGACCGCCTCGAACCCGCGGACCACGTCCTGGTCGGCGCCGACCGCGCAGTCCAGCATGAGCAGGCCGAGCCAGGGGGTGGGGTCGGCGGGGGCCCGGGTCGCGGCGCTCTGGCAGGCCTCGCGGGCCTGGGCCGGTTTGGCCTTGCCGTGCAGGGCGCGCCGGACCTGGGCGAGGGCGAGCAGCACGGAGGCGTCGGCGGACTCGGGTTCGGCGAGCAGCCACTCGCGGGCCCACGCGGCGCAGGAGGACTCGCGGGCGAGGACGGTGACGCGGTGGCCGCGCCGGTCCCAGTCGTCCCCGGTGTGGACCAGGAGGGAACGGGCGTTCTGCCAGCGGCCCTGCGCCAGTGCGGCGCGGGCGGCCACGAGCTCGGCGTCGTCGAGGGCCTCGTCGAAGGCCTGCGCCGCACGTCTGCGGCCGCGGCCGAGGGGAGGCGGGGGTGGGGACACCGCGAACTTCCTCACGCGCTCTTCTTGTGTTCCGGCTCACGGCGACAGGGGGAGCGCGGATGTGCGCACTGCCATGAACTGACTACGCACAGCCAACCCCCAGCCAACGGTCGTCGTCAAGGGCCGCCAGGGCGTTACACGCGTCAACTGGCGCTACTTGTGAGGGAATTGTGATCCAGGAGGCGCGAGTGAGCAGTGTGACGGGCATCCGATTTTTCCGTTTCGCCCTTTGTGACGTACGTCATAGCGTGGGCTGCCGCCGCCCCCGACGATGGCATGACGTACGGGCGCGCCGGGCGGAGCCGGCCGGTACAGTCGGCCCCTACGCAACCGTGACCCGACCTGACGATCGAGGTACACCGCGTGTCGGTTCTAGTTCTGGCGCTCGCCCTGGGTGCCGCCTGCTGTCTGGGCTTCGGCTTCGTGCTCCAGCAGAACGCGGCCCAGCGGGCCCCGCTGAGCGACTTCCTCTCCTTCCGGCTGCTGCTCGACCTCGTGAAGGTGCCCCGCTGGCTCGGCGGCATCGCACTGATGGTGGTCGGCATGGGGCTGGGCGCCGCCGCCCTCGGGCAGGGCCAGCTGTCGCTGGTGGAGCCGCTGCTGGCGACCAACCTGCTCTTCGCGCTCGCGCTCTCCCGCAAACAGACCCGGCAGCCGCTCGGCCGTCAGGGCTGGGCGGGCCTCTTCCTGCTGGCGGGCGGCGTGACCGCGTTCATCGTGGCGGGCCGGCCGGAGGGCGGCGCCGCGACGGCCGACCCGGTGCGGCAGTGGCTGATCATCGGGGTCATGATCGGGCTCGCCCTGATCCTCACGACCCACGGCAAGCGGTCCCGGCTGAGCTCCGGCCCGGTGCTGCTGGCCCTGGCCGCCGGGCTGCTCTACGGCGTGCAGGACGCGCTGACCAGGGTCAGCGGGCAGAAGGTCGCCGACGGCGGCTTCGCCGAGCTGCTCACCGGCTGGGAGCCGTACGCGGTGCTGGCACTGGGCGTCACGGGGCTGGTCCTGGTGCAGAGCGCGTTCGAGACCGCGTCCCTGCGCAAGTCGCTGCCCGCCCTGACCGCGGCCCAGCCGCTCGCCGGGATCGTCTGCGGCGTCGGCTTCCTGGGCGACCGGCTGCGCACCGACGCGGTGGCCCTGAGCTGGGAGGCCGGTGGTCTGCTGGCCGTGGTCGCCGGAATCGTGCTGCTGGGTCTGCATCCGGCGATGCCGCAGGGAGCACCGGAGCGTGCCCGGGTGGCCACGCCCGCGGTCAGCCCGGCCTCGCCCTGACGGGCTCCGCGCCGTCCCGGAGTGCGTGTCCCGCTTGGCCACCCGGTTTGCGTGTCCTGCTTGGATCGAGGGCATGAGCGCTGCTGACGAGATCCTCGACATCGTCGACGAGAACGACCGGGTCGTCGGGCAGTGCCCGCGCGGCGAGGTCTACGCCCGGGGGCTGCGCCACCGCTGCGTGTTCATCCAGGCCCGGGACGCCGAGGGCCGGATCTTCGTGCACCGGCGCACCCCGACCAAGCTGGTCTTCCCCTCCCTGCACGACATGTTCGTCGGCGGAGTCGTCGGCGCGGGCGAGTCCTACGACACGGCGGCCCTGCGCGAGGCCGAGGAGGAGCTGGGCGTGAGTGGCCTGCCGCAGCCGCGGCACCTCTTCACCTTCCTCTACGACGACGGCGCCGGCCGTACCTGGTGGTCGGCGGTCTACGACGTCCGCTGCGAGCTCCCGGTGCGGCCGCAGGCCGAGGAGGTGGCCTGGCACGACTTCCTGCCCGAGGCGGAGGTCGAGCGACGGCTGACCGACTGGGAGTGGGTGCCGGACGGGCTGGCGGCGTACGAGCGGCTCAAGGCGTTCCGGTCGGCCGGCTGAGGCGGAGGCGGACCGGACGCCCGGGTAGGGTCGCGCACGTGATCGAGTTCGTACGGAACGTCCGGTTGTGGTTCGCGCCCGAGGAGGTCCGGGAGGACGGTGAGACGCCCGACTACCGGTTCTCGCTGGCGAACGAACGCACCTTCCTGGCCTGGCTGCGCACCGCGCTCGCGCTGATCGGCGGCGGCTTCGCCGTGGACCAGTTCCTGCCGGACCTGCGCTGGGCCTGGCGGGTCGGGCTGGCGCTCGCGCTGCTGGCCGCGGGCGTGCTGTGCTCCCTGCGGGCGGTCAACCACTGGGTGCGCTGCGAACGGGCCATGCGCCGGGGTGAGGACCTGCCGGTGTCCCGGTTCCCGGCACTGCTGAGCCTGGTCGTCGCGGTCGTGGCGGTCGCCATGGTCGTGGTGGTGCTCGTGGGGTGGGAGGGGTGAGCGCCCCGGCGCCCTGCCGTGGGGAGCGAGCGGTGAGCGCCCCGGCCGCCCGGCCCCGAGACCTCGACCGCGACCCCGGAGTGCGACTTCTGAGGACCCGGCGCACGACGCCGACGGACACGGGCGGCGTCGAACTCACGGGGAGCGGGCGGTGAGCGCCCCGGCCGCCCGGCCGCGGGACCCCGACCGCGACCCCGGACCGAGGCCCATGAGAACCCGGCGCACTACACCGACGGAAACCGGCGGCGCCGCACTCGCAGGGAGCGAGCGGTGAGCGCCCCGGCGCGCCGGCCGCGGGATCCCGACCGCGACCCCGGGTTGCAGCCCGAGCGCACCCGGCTCGCGTGGCGGCGGACGACGCTGTCGGGGACGGTCGTCGCCGTGCTCGCGGTGAAGACCGTGCTGCACGGTGGGGCGTCGGCGGCCGGGGTCGTGGCGTGCGCGCTGTGCTGTGTGCTGTGGCTGGGCCTCCTGCGCGTCGCCCACCGGCGCATCCACACCCTCTCGACCGCCCCGAGCCCCGCCGCGTTCGCCCCCCGGCACGCGGCGGCCGCGGTGCTGTGCACGGTGGCGCTGGCGGTGTGCGGGGCCGCCCTCGTGCTCTAGGGCGGCTCGCCCGCTCAGGCGTCCTCGCCCTCGCTCTCCCGGTCCACCGTCACCACGATCTTGCCGCGGGTGCGGCCCTCCTGGTTCAGCCGGTGCGCGTCCGCCGCCCGCTCCAGGGGGAACGTCTTGTCGACGTGCACGCTCACCACGCCCTGCTCCGCCAGGTCGGCAAGGTGCTGCAGGTCCTGCGCGTCGGGGCGGACGAAGTAGTAGCGGCCGCCGTATTTCACGACGTCGATGTCGGTGATCGACGTCAGGCGGCCCTCGGGGGCCAGCAGGTTCGCCGACACCTTCAGCGCGTCCCCGCCCACGGTGTCGAACACCGCGTCCACCCCCTCCGGGGCCAGCCCGCGCACCCGCTCGCCGAGCCCCTCGCCGTACGCCAGCGGCTCCCCGCCCAGGCCCCGCACGAAGTCGTGGTTGGGCTCGCTCGCCGTACCGATCACCCGGGCACCGAGATGGACGCCGAGCTGCACGGCGATCGAGCCGACGCCCCCGGCCGCGGCGTGCACCAGGACGGTCTCGCCCCGCTTCACCTGGAGCACCTTGTTCAGCACCTGGTAGGCGGTGAGCCCGACCAGCGGCAGCCCGGCCGCCTCCTCGAAGGAGAGGTTGCGCGGCTTGCGGGCGAGGGTGCGCAGCGGCGCGGCCACGTACTCGGCGAAGGTGCCGCGGGAGAGGAAGTCCTCGCGCACGTACCCGATGACCTCGTCCCCGGCGTCGAACTCCGAGACGGCCACGCCGGGCCGTACGACGACACCCGAGACGTCCCAGCCGGGCACCACGGGGAAGACGGGGGCGAGGATCCCGTCGAGGTACCCCTCGCGGGCCTTCCAGTCGACGGGGTTCACGGCCGCCGCCCGCACCTTCACCAGCACCGAGTCCGGGCCGACCTTCGGATCGCGCACCTCCCCGTACGCCAGTACCTCGGGTCCGCCGTACCGTGAGTAGCTGATCGCCTTCATGGCTCTGACCTTCCGGGCTCGTCGGGCGCCACGCAAGCCGGATGGCCTGAACGAACCGGCCGAAACCTCCCCGGTCGGCCCGTGTGAAGAGCCGTCGGCCTATCGTGGCTCCGATCACGTTTCGCCCCCGCTCTGGACGACATACCGACCGGTCGGCATCATGAGTCGGGTACTGTCCACCCCGCCCGTAGGAGCGACGCATGAGCCCCGACCACCCGCCCGGACTCGATCTCGACCGGTTGCGCGGCCTGCTCGACCGCGAGCGGCCCGGCCTGGTGACCGGCCCGCTGTCCGGCCGGCTGATCGAGGGCGGACGGTCGAACCTCACCTACGCGGTCTCCGACGGTACCTCCCGGTGGGTCGTCAGGCGGCCCCCGCTCGGCCACGTCCTGGCCACCGCGCACGACATGAAGCGCGAGCACCGGGTGATCAGCGCGCTGCACCCGACCGCCGTGCCGGTGCCGAAGCCGGTGCTGCTGTGCGAGGACGAGGAGGTGCTCGGATCGCCGTTCTACGTCATGGAGTTCGCCGAGGGCACCCCTTACCGCACCGCCGACCAGCTACTCCCGCTCGGTGCGGAGCGGACCCGGGGCGCGGTGCTGAACCTGGTCGACACGCTGGTGGAGCTGCACGCGGTCGACCCGGGCGAGGTGGGTCTCGCCGACTTCGGCCGGCCCGAGGGCTTCCTGGACCGGCAGCTGCGGCGCTGGGGCAAGCAGCTGGACGCCTCGCGCAACCGCGACCTGGACGGCATCGACGAGCTGCACGCCGCCCTCGGGCGCGAGCTGCCCGACTCCCCCGCCCCGGCCGTCGTGCACGGCGACTACCGGCTCGACAACGTGCTGATCGGCGAGGACGACCAGATCAAGGCGATCCTCGACTGGGAGATGTCGACGCTGGGCGACCCGCTCACCGACCTCGGCCTGCTGGTCATGTACAGCATGCCGCTCGGCATGCCCGAGTCCCCCGTCTCCACGACCGCCGAGGCGCCCGGGCACCCGGCGCCGTCGGAACTCATCGAGCGGTACGCCGCGCGCTCGGGGCGCGACGTCTCGGCGGTCTCCTGGTACACGGCGTTCGCCTGGTTCAAGCTCGCCGTGATCCTCGAGGGCATCCACTACCGCTACACGCTGGGCCAGACGGTCGGACAAGGCTTCGACCGCATCGGCGACCTCGTCCCCGTCTTCGTCCGGCACGGGCTGACCACGCTCCACGAAGGCCTCCAGGAGGGCTGATCCACATGGACTTCGCTTTCGACGCGCGCACCGAAGAGCTGCGCGCCAAGCTCCTCGCCTTCATGGACGAGTACGTCTATCCCGCCGAGGCGGTCGCCCACGAGCAGCGCGAGCAGCTCGCCTCCCCGTGGGAGAACGTGCCCGTGGTGGAGGAGCTGAAGGCCGAGGCCCGCAGGCAGGGCCTGTGGAACCTCTTCCTGCCGGACTCCGAGTACGGCGCCGGGCTCACCAACCTCCAGTACGCGCCGCTCGCCGAGATCATGGGCCGTTCTCCGCAGCTGGCGCCGACCGTGACGAACTGCGCGGCGCCCGACACCGGGAACATGGAGGTCCTCACCCAGTTCGGCGACGAACAGCAGCGCAAGCAGTGGCTGGAGCCGCTGCTGGCCGGCGAGATCCGCTCGGCGTTCGCGATGACCGAGCCGGACGTGGCCTCCTCCGACGCCACCAACATCACCACCCACATCGAGCGGGACGGCGACGAGTACGTCATCACCGGCCGCAAGTGGTACATCTCCGGGGCGATGCACCCCGACTGCAAGATCTTCATCGTGATGGGCAAGACCGACCCGGACGGGGAGGACATCCGCCGCCAGCAGTCGATGGTGCTGGTGCCGCGCGACACCCCGGGCGTCACCGTCAAGCGGGCCATGCAGGTGTTCGGGTACGAGGACCACTACCACGGCGGTCACGCCGAGGTGATCTTCGACCACGCGCGCGTGCCGGCGTCGAACCTGATCGGCGAGGAGGGCGGCGGTTTCGCCATCGCGCAGGCGCGGCTCGGGCCGGGGCGGATCCACCACTGCATGCGGCTGATCGGCATGGCGGAGCGGGCCATCGAGCTGATGTGCCGACGGGCGGTCTCCCGGACCGCGTTCGGGAAAACGCTGGCTCAGCAGGGCGTGGTCCACAACTGGATCGCGGACGCGCGGGTGACGGTGGAGCAGCTGCGGCTGCTGGTGCTGAAGACCGCGTGGCTGATGGACACGGTGGGCAATCGCGGTGCGCACACCGAGATCCAGTCCATCAAGATCGCCACGCCTCGGGCGGTGGTGGACATCCTCGACCGGGCGATCCAGCTGCACGGTGCCGGCGGGGTGAGCCAGGATCTTCCCCTCGCGGAGCTGTACGCGGGGGCGCGGACGCTGATGATCGCGGACGGGCCGGACGAGGTGCACCAGCGGTCGCTGGCGCGGCGGGAGCTGAAGCGGTACATGTGACGCGGCGCGGACGGCCGGGGCGGTGGGGCTTCCCCGGCGCCCCGCCGTCCGGGCACCCCGGCCGTCCGACGTCCCGGCGCCCCGCCGTCCCGGCACTCCGGCGGTCCCGGCACCCCGGCGTCCCGGCGCCCCGCCGTCCCGGCGCCCTGGCATCCCGGCCGTCCCGGCGCCCCAGCACCCCGCCGTCCCTGCAGCCC